>DASZFV010000466.1:0-10145 GCA_035939455.1 Polyangia bacterium | reverse complement strand
CCGTAAATGATGCGCCCCTCGCGGCACGGCACGTGCGCCACGCGCACCTCGAGACCGAGGGTGGCCAGGGCGGCGCGCGCGTGACCCGTGAGGCCGCCGCCGCAGGGCTTGTCGCGCGGGAAGCGGGCCTTGTCGAGACAGACGACGCGCCCCGCGAGGCCCGGCGCGGCCCGCGTGAGCGCCACCGCCGTCGCGACGCCCGCCGGGCCCGCGCCCGAGATGACGACGTCCCAATCGACCCCTGCGGTCACGCGCCATTTATAGCAGCGGCGCCGACCGCGACACCACTAGAGCTTGGCGGCGACCTTGCCCGTCACGGTGACCGTGATCATGCCGGTCGGCGTGGGCGATCCCGAGGGCACCGAGACCGTCGTCGACGCAATGAAGTTGAACGGCGTGCCGAACGCGTGCCCGTAGCCCGCGAACAGCGCGTCCGCGCCGGGCTCGAGGACGACGTCGCCGCTCGGCGACGTTCCCTTCGCGATCGCCGGCACCGTTCCGAACTTCATGGCGCGAGCGTCCTTCGGATCGGTCACCATGTCGGGGGCCAGGAAGAGCTCGAGCGGCGGCACGTCGACGTTGAGCGTGCTCACGGCGTCGTAGTGCAGATTCTGCAGTGAGATGTCGACGAGCGACTGGCTGTTGACGCTCGAGAGCTCCGGGACCTCGTTCTTGAGGTTCATGGTCTGCGACACCGTGACCGGCTGCTCGAGCGTGCAGACCATGGGCGTCCCCGCGCAGACGAGCGGATGAGCCACGCAGTCCGGCTTGGTGACGCCCGGCAACGCGGGCGGGTTGCAGCAGTCCTGGACGGTCGTCGGCCCCCCGCCGCAAGGCACGGGCGGCGTGCTGCCGGCCGGAAGGCCCCACTGGCTGGTGTCGAACGAATAGGTCTTGGTGGGCAAGTCGAACGTCACCTTCGTGATGTCGGAGCTGAGGAGGCCGCACCCGACCGCGCCCAGCAGCAAGAGCGCCCCATGCCGCCAATGGAGACGAGAAGAAAGAGAACGCATGGTGATCATTTTATCACTCATTCGGGTTCTCGCGGGTTCTCAGTCCGCTTGGCGGCCGCTGACAGAATTTCGGCCGCCGACCAAGGATCGAGCCTGCGCGCCGCGACGGCATCGATCGTTGGAGCGAAGGGACCCGGATTCTCGTCACCGCCAATCGCCGCGTCCACGGCGTCCTGGGTGATCTCGCTCACGATCGCGACGACCTGCGCGGCGGCCTGCCGGCGACGACGGCGCACACGCTCACCCTCGGGCGCGCCACGCCGCGCCTCGAGCGCCGCGACGAGCTCGGCGATCCCCTCGCCCGTCGTCGCGACGGCGCGCACGAGCACCGGCGCCGCGCCCCTCGCCTCGCCTGGCCACGCCGGACGCTCGGCGATCTGGAGCATCGTCGTGAGGTCGCGCAGGGCGAGGTCGGCGCCCTCGCGGTCACCCTTGTTGACGACGAGGACGTCGGCGATCTCGAGCAGGCCGGCCTTAAGCGCCTGCACGCCGTCTCCCAGGCCCGGCGCCGTGACGACGACGATCGTATCGGCCATGCGCGCGACGTCGATCTCGGCCTGCCCCACGCCCACCGTCTCGACGAAGATCACCGGGAAGCCCGCGGCGTCGAGCACGGCAACGGCTGCCGCCGTCGAGCGCGACAGGCCCCCGAGCTGGCCGCGCGTCGCGAGCGAGCGGATGAAGACGCCCCCGTCGGTGGCGTGGCGCTGCATGCGCACTCGGTCTCCGAGCAACGCGCCCCCCGAAAACGGGCTCGATGGGTCAACGGCCACGACGCCGACGCGCACGCCCGTCGCGCGGTACGCCGCAATAAGCGCGTCGACGAGCGTCGACTTTCCGACGCCCGGGGGGCCCGTGACCCCGACGACGAAGGCTGCGCCCGTGTGCCCGTAGAGCGCCGCGAACGCCTCGCGCGCGCCCGGTCGCGCGTCGTCGAGATCGCGCATGAGGCGCGCTGCCTCTCGCACGTCGCCGCCGCGAACGCACTCGGCCCGCGCCCGCGCGTCCTCGCTCAATCGGCCCTCAGGGTCCCCATGTATCGCTTGGACGGAGCCGGGCTCCGCCGAGCGGAGTCCGTCGCGGGGGGCATGGGGACCCTCTCAGGGTCCCCATTTTTTGAGCAGCTCCCGCGCGATGACCATCTTCTGGACCTCGTTCGTGCCCTCGCCGATCTCGGCGAGCTTGGCGTCGCGCATGTAGCGCTCGACGTCGAACTCGCGCGTGTAACCGTAGCCGCCGTGAATCTGCACGGCGGCGTTGCACGCGCGCATCGTCGCGCGGGCCGCGTAGTACTTCGCCGTAGCCGACTCCTGCGTCGTCTTCTGCCTGCGGTCCTGCATGAGGGCCGCGCGCCAGACGAGAAGCCGCGCAGCGTCCAGCTCCGTCGCCATGTCGGCGAGCATGTGCTGGATGGCCTGGAAGTCGCCGATGGGCTTGCCGAACTGAACGCGGTCCTTGGCGTACCTGAGCGAGGCCTCGAGCGCGGCGCGGCCGATGCCCACGGCCCAGGCGCCGATGCCGATGCGCCCCTTGTCGAGGATCTGCAGCGTGTCGAAGAAGCCGCCGTCGATCTCGCCCAGGCGCTGCTCATCGGAGATCTCGACCTCCTCCAAGACGAGCTCGGTCGTGTCCGAGGCGTGCAGGCCCATCTTCTCGATGCGCTTGCCCGTACGAAAACCGGGCGTGCCGCGCTCGATGATGAACGCAGTGAGCCCCTTGGCCTTCTTCTCGGGGCTCGTCGAGGCGAGCACGACGTAGATCGAGCCGACCGAGCCCTGCGTGATGAACGTCTTCGTGCCGTTGATGATCCAGCGGAAGTTTTTCCCATCGCCGCGGGGCACGGCGCGCGTGCGCGCCGCACCCGCGTCCGAGCCCGAGCCTGGCTCCGTGAGGCCCCAGCCGCCCAGCGCCTTGCCCGAGGCGAGGCGCGGCAGGTACTTCTTGCGCTGGACCTCGTTGCCGGCGAGGTAGAGGTGCCCCGTGGCGAGCGAGTTGTGCGACGCCATCGTGAGGCCCACGGACGCGTCGGCGCGCGCGATCTCCTCGAGCGCGACGACGTAGTCGTGGAACTTCATGCCAGCGCCGCCGTACTCCTCGGGAATCTGCATGCCGAGCAGGCCCATCTCGCCCATGGCGGGGATGATCTCGTGTGGGAAGACCGCCTCCTCGTCCCAGCGGCGCGCGTTCGGGACGATGAGGCGCTCTGCGAGCTCGCGCACGGACTTCTGCAGGACGAGCTGCTCGTCGCTCAGCTCGAAGTTCATGGCTTGGCCCCCGGCGCGCGCGGGGAAGGACCCGGCGCGCCCACGAACCTCTGTTCAGGACCCGCGGGCGTGTAGAGTTGGATCATGATCGTCTTGTCGGGGCCAGTGAACGCCGCGGCGTGCGGCTGGTTCTCGGGGATGTGGATGGCCGTGTCGGGCCCGAACGGGAGCTGCTCGGCGCCCACGGTGAGCGTGCCGCCACCCGAGACGACGTAGAGGATCTCCGCCGAGGTGGGGTGCAGGTGGCGCGGGACCTCGGCGCCCGGATCGGCCTCGAGCAAACCGAGGTAGGCCGCCGCCTGCCCGGTGTTCTCAGTCGTGAGCAGCTTGCGCACGCGCGCCTTGCCGCCCGCGAGCGCGATGGGCTCGACCTTCGACGCCGTGGCGATGCCCCACCGGATGGGCGCCGCCACGCTCGTGGCGACGCCGCCCGGCTGGGCGGGCCCTCTGATCACCTCAAACGCGCTGCGGCCCACGGGATCGGTCGGATCGCGGTAGACGCGCTCGGGGCCCATGGGCACGAAGTAGTCGAGAAGCACGGCGGGCGTCTGGCGGCCCATGTTCTCGATGACGTGCGGCGCGCCCACGGGGATGAAGATGGCCATCCCCTCGTCGAGCCGCTCGGGGGACGTGCCGGGTTGGCTGAGGATGCGCGCGTGCCCCTTGAGCACGTAGAGGATCTCGCTCACCGGATGCTTGTGCATGGCGATTCGGCTCGCGGGCGCTACCGTGAGGAGCGAGAGCGAGGCCTGGCGCGCGCGCATCGTCTGCTCGTCCACGAGCAGCTTCACCGAGAAGGGAGGCGGCGCCGAGGGTGTCGCGACCGGCTTCTTCCCCTTGGGCACGCGCGCGCCCTTGGCGCCGGGCGCGCCCGGCCCGTGGTCGGGCGCGTCGGCAGCCTTGAGCGTGAACTGCGCCGCCTGGCCCTCGAAGTCGAGCGGCACGATGACGGTGCTCCCGGGAGAGATGCCCGCGAACGACCAGGTCTCGGCGCTCGTCTGCAGGCAAGCCAGCAGCACGGGGGACTGCGCCTCGTCGAGGGCGGGCGCCGTCTTCGTGACGCGCCCGCCGTCGCCCACGTCGACGGCGAGCTCGATCTTGCCCGCGACCTCCATCGTGTCGGCGAGCGCCTTCTCGAAGCAGCGGTGTACCTCGGCGCCATGCGCGACGAGCGTCGACTGCAGGATGCGCGAGATGCGCTGTTCCTCGGTCTCGAGCCGGGCGTTGGCGCTCGCGGGCGCGGCGCCCCACGCCGTGGCCGAGACGACGACGAACGCGACCGTGGCGCGCGCCCGGGGCGACCCGTGGCTGGGCCTCACGCCGCCGCTCCGTCGACGCGCGGGCGAAGATCGCGCTCGATCCACGCCACGATCTCAGCAGTCGACGTTCCCGGCTTGAAGATGGCGGCCACGCCCAGCTTCGCGAGCGCCGCCACGTCCTCGTCAGGGACGATGCCGCCGCCGAACAAGACGACATCGCCCGCGCCGCGCGCCCGCAGCGCCTCGAGCACGGCCGGGAAATGCGTCATGTGAGCCCCCGACATGATCGAGAGGCCAACGGCGTCGACCGACTCCTGCACGGCCGCCGCCGCGATCATCTCTGGCGTCTGGTGCAGGCCCGTGTAGACGACCTCGTAGCCGGCGTCGGCGAGGGCGCGGGCCACGACCTTGGCCCCGCGGTCGTGACCGTCGAGTCCGGGTTTGGCGACCAGGATGCGGAGCTTTCTCCTGCCGGAGGGCGCGGGCACGGGCGGATCTTATCCGATTCCGCCCCGCCCGTCGCCGGACGAAGGCGCGCGGGTCCGAGCCGGACCCGCTAGGGCGACAGTTTCCCGGAGAGCTGGATGGCGATGCCGCCCTGGGCGCCGGGCTTGTCGGCGTCGAGGGCGAGGTGGTCGTTGCCCTGGGGCAAGGCCTGGAAGATGGTCGAGCCGGTGGCCTGACCGCCCGAGCTGACGCAGCCGAACGACTTCCCGCCTCGCACGACAGCAACGTGCCCTCGTGTCCTACAGGGCGAAGTCGTGGTTGCCGACCTGCGCCCACTCAAGTGTGACGTTGGCCTCGGCGGGCACTTGGAAGTCGACGTCGCCGTCCTGGCCGCCCGCGGCCGCGACGCACGCCGTGGGTGTCTGGTCGCCGCTCGCGCCGCCGTCTCGATGACGCCGGGGAGGACCGAGCCGTTGCGGGCGCAGGCCTGGCTCGCACCCGCGCGGAACAACGCGACCGCGTGCGCGCCGCCCGTGCCTGCGTGAAGTCGAGCCGCACGTCGGCCGTCTCATTGAGCACGAAGCGGCCCACGCGCACGTGCCCGCCCGGCGTCCCGCGCGTCGTGAAGGCGGCGGTCGCCCCGGCCGTGTCGACGGTGCGGGTGAGCTTGGCGCCGTGCGCCCCGTTGCCCTAGAGTGTACAAACATAGTGTGACGGACGTCTCCCCACTGGTGATCCGGAACCCGGCGACGGGCCAGGTCATAGAAGAGGTCCCTTGTGGCGGATTGTCGCAGGTGGAGGAGGCCGTGGCCCGGGCCCGGGCCGCCCAGGGGGCCTGGGGCGCCCTGCCCTTCGGCCAACGGGCGGCCGCCCTGCGGCGGCTCGCGCGGGCGCTGCGCGACGACCCGGGCTTCCTGGACGCGCTCATCGGGGAGAGCGGCAAGCCGTCCTACGAAGCCGAGGTCATGGAGATCTTCTACACGCTGGAGCTGACGCGCTACTACACCGGGCGGGCCGGCCGGCGGGCGTTGCGGGACGAGCTCCGCCACCCCCTGATCTTCGCGAACAAGCGCGCCCGGGTCGTCCACCACCCGCGCGGCGTCGTCGGCGTTATCGGACCCTGGAACTGGCCCCTCCTCAACAACTACGCGGACTGCATCGCTCCCCTGCTATGTGGCAACGCCGTCATCCTCAAGCCCTCCGAGCACACGCCGCTGACCTCGCTGCGGGTCCTGTCGCTGTGGCGCACGCTCGACCTGCCCGCCGGCGTCTTTCAGGTCGTGCCCGGGCGGGCCGAGGCGGGCGAGGCCTTGTGCGAGCGCGCCGACATGATCTTCTTCACGGGCAGCCAGGCCGTCGGCCGGCGCGTCGCGGGCCGCGCCGGCGAGCGGCTCGTGCCCGTCGTGGCCGAGCTCGGCGGCAAGTCGGCCATGATCGTGCTCGCCGACGCGGATTTGCCGCGCGCGGCGCACGCCGCCGTGTGGAGCTCGTTCGCGCACAGCGGTCAGGTCTGCATACGCACCGAGCGCGTGCTCGTCGAGGAGCCGGTGGCCGAGCGCTTCGTCGCGCTGTGTGCCGAGGAGATCGCGACGCTGCGCCAGGGGCCACCCCCGCTGCCGTCGGGCGGCGCCGACGGCGGGCTCGACGTGGGCGCCATCACGTTCGCGCCGCAGATCACGCGCGCGCGCGAGCAGGTCGCCGACGCCGTGGCGCGGGGCGCACGCGTCGTCGCCGGGGGGGAGTCGCGCGGCGGCGCCGGGCAGTTCTTCGCGCCCACGATGCTGGCCGACGTCATGCCCGACATGGCCGTCATGCGCGAGGAGACCTTCGGCCCCGTCATGCCCGTCATGCGCGTCGCGAACGCCGAGGAGGCGCTGCGCGTCGCGAACGACTCGGCGCTCGGGCTCACGGGCAGCATCTGGTCGCGCGACGAGGCGCGGGCGCGCGCTCTCGCGCGGCGGGTCGAGGCGGGCAGCGTGCTCGTCAACGACGTGCTCGTGAACTACTTCTGCGTCGAGGCGCCGCTGGGCGGCGTCAAGGCCAGCGGCATCGGCGTCCGCCACGGGCCCGAGGGTCTGCGCCAGTTCTGCCGGCTCGAGACGGTCGTCGAGGACCACCCGCTCCTCGGGTGGCTCTCGCCGTTCCTCGCGCGCCAGCTGACGTTCCCTTATAAGGCCCGCACCCAGCGTCTGCTGCGCCGGTTCATGCGCTGGTTTTATTGAGTAGGGGGACCGCCCAGCGGCTTCGCCGCCTCTGCGTCCCCCCTTGCCCCCGCTGGCCGGCCGCGGCGAAGCCGCATCGGCCAGCCACTACTGGAATGCAACACCCGTGGGGGGTGTGGCGAGCCAGGCGCCCAGTGCCTCGCCGAGCACCTCGGGTGAGACCCGGTCGAAGTTGCTCACGAGCCAGTCCGCGGCTTGCTTGTGCCGCTTGGCGCGCAACATAGCCTTGTAGGCAAGGATGCCGAGGTGCGGATCCTGGGCGAGCGGCATGAGCTCGTCGACGGGCGCCTCCGAGTAGAGGAACACCCGCAGCTCGTTCGAGGTGTAAGGACTCTTCTTCGCGGCGTCGCCGAGCGGCTTGAACAGCGCGCGGCCCCGTGCGTCCTTGCGACGCGCGAGGGCTCGGATGATGGCGACCTTGACCTCCGCGTTCGCGCGCTTGAGGATCTTGTCGAGCAGATCCGCGGACTCGGGCGACGCCAGCTCGCCGAGGGGCGGGACCATGGCGGCGAGCGCTCGATCGTCGTTGTTCTTGAAGAGCGGGCGCAGGTAATCGAACGACAGCTCGCCGCAAGAGCGGACGAGCGACGCCGCCGCGGCGGCGCGGACCTCGCTCGACCGATCCTTGAGCATGGGCTCGAGGCGGTAGAGCATGGGGCGCCCGCCGCCCGGCTTCGCGATGGCCGTCGCGGCGGCCGCTCGCAGCTCGGCCGACGAGTCGCCGAGGAGCTCGATGACGCGCTTGCGTGCGCCCGCGGCGTCGAGCAGCGCGAACGTGCGCAACGCCGCCGCGCGCAGCGCCTTGGGCGCGCCCTCGTCGTCGACGAGCGCGCCCAGCGTCGCGAGGCAGGCGCCGCCCAGCGGCGCCTGCCTCGCCTCACCGAGGGCCGTCATGGCGAGCGCGCTGCCGGCTGGATCGCGCGCGCGCAGCGCGGGGTCGAGCAGGCCGCACAGATCGACCTTGAGCACGGCGAGGCCTTGCGCGGCGACGACGACGGTGTCCGGGTGCGCCAGCGCGGAGCGCAAGCGCTCGACCTGGCGCTGGTCGCCCACGCGCGCGAGGGCCGCGGCGGCGTTCGCGTCGGCGACGCGATCCGTGAGCGGCCGCGCGAGCCAGGCGCGTGCGAAGACCGCCATAGCGTTTGCGTTCCCCGCGTCCATGTAGCGCGTCACGCGCAGCAGCGCCTCCTTGAGGCGGCCCTGGATGAAGAGGCGGGGCAGCGCCTCGTCGAGCGGGTCCTCGCGCCGGCGCAGCTCCCCCTGCGAGCAGAGCCGATAGTCGCGCGCGAAGACCCAGCGAAAGTGCGCGACACCATCATCGCCGAAGAGCCCGAGGGGCGGCACCGGGTAAGGTCCCTCGCCGCGCACGGCCGCGACGGCGGCCTTGTCGAACACCTTCTGGCCCGAGCTCCTGCTGAGGGTGACCTCGGCGGGGCTGCCGTCCCAGCGCACGGTGAACAGGACCTCGGCCGTGAGGGCCGGGTTGTTCAGCGGATCGGTCGCGGGGCGCAGCATCGCCACCGACTCGATGAAGCCGTGGGTCCAGCGCCAGTGCATATACGCGTGCAGCTTGCGCAGATAGTCGCCCTCGACGCCGGGGACGGTGATGGCGGGCTCGGGCTGCGCCGCCGAGGCGTCGGCCTGCGCCGCCCGCGGCGCACAGAGGCCTACCCCGGCCAAGAAGGCGCTCGCAGCCAGGGCGTGGAGAGCTCGCATTCCGCGCGATTCATCGGCGGGATGACGCGCCGGCATGAGGCTCGTTCCCGAAGCACCACACGACGGCGTCATTGACCCGTTGGGAGGCCGGAGCTAGCGTCAGCGCGAAAGCGGCGGCCCGCCCGTGACTGCAAGAAACACCTCCGTTCCGTCGCCCCTGCTGCGCCGACTCGCCCAGCATCGCGCGGACGCCCCGGCCATGAGCGGGAGCGGGGCCCGGGTTTCCTATGGCGCGCTCGACGCCTGGACGGCGCGCCTCGCGAGCTCGCTCACGACCGACCAAACCGCGGGGCTGGCCGGCGCGCCCGTGGCCTTCCTGGCCGAGGCGGGACCGGCCCACCTCGCGACGCTGCTCGGGATCTTGCGCGCGGGCGGGATGGCCGTGCCACTGTCGCCCCTGCACGCGCGTCCCGAGCTCGAGTATCAGCTCGCGACCGCCGCTGCCGTGGAGCTGCTCGCGACGCCCGCGCTGCGCGCGACCCTCGCCGCGGCGGCGCCAGGGAGGGCCGTCCGGCTCATCAAGACCGCTGGGCTCGACTCCACCGCCGACCGTGGCCACGCGAGCAGCGCGGCGCCCGCCCTCCCGCCGCCGCCCGGCGCGGACGCCCCGGCCATCATGCTCTATACGTCGGGCACGACGGGGCGACCCAAGGGCGTGCGGCTCGCGCACGCTGCCGTCGCGGCGACCCTCGCTGCGCTCGAGACGGCTTGGCGCTTGCGCGCCGACGATCGCCTGCTGCACGTGCTGCCGCTGCACCACACGCATGGGCTCATCGTCGCGGCGCTGGGCGGGTTGTGGGCCGGCGCCGAGGTGCGCTTCCTGCCGTTTGAGCCCGTGGCCGCGTGGGAGGCGCTCGCCGGCGTCACGGTCTTCATGGCCGTGCCGACGATCTACGCCAAGCTCATGGAGGCCTTGCGCGCGGCGCCCGCAGACCGGCGCGCGCGCTGGACCGCCGCGGCGGCGCGGCTGCGGCTCTTCACGAGCGGGTCGGCGGCGTTGCCCGCATCGCGGCTCGAGGAGTTCCGCGCGGCCACGAGTCAGACGATCCTCGAGCGCTACGGCATGACGGAGATCGGTATGGCGCTGTCCAATCCGTACGACGGGCCGCGCGTGTCCGGCGCCGTCGGGGTCCCGCTGCCGGGCGTCGAGGTCGAGCTCGTGGACGACGACGGCGCGCCCGCGCCGACGGGCGAGACCGGCGAGCTGCGTGTGCGCTCGACGCA
>DASZFV010000465.1:0-2561 GCA_035939455.1 Polyangia bacterium | reverse complement strand
CGCTGCGTCGCGAGCCAGCGGTGCACGAGGCGGTCGCGCACTGTGTGCGCGAAGGCCTGGTAGAGGTCGTACGTCGCCGCATCGCGCGCGTCCTTGGCGCACGTGTGGATCAGGTGCTCGACGACGGCGAGCCGGAACTCGTCCGTCTGCAGGCTCGCGCGCCGGCCCGCGGCGTGCGGCCGCGCCCCCTCCGGTCCGGGTGAATTGGGGCGGCCGGCAGGATGCGAAGCTGTGGCCGTCATCATCCCCGATCTCATCACCCGCCGGTTGCGGCAAGGTTTCGGAACGGTCCGGGTTCTGAAACTCTTCAGGGTTCCGGGCTCGGCATCACCTCGACCGAAACCCAGAGATCGTGGCGCCCGCCGCCCATGATGACGCCCCGGACGGGCGTGACGTCGCTGTAGTCTCGTCCCCAAGCGACGGTGACGTGTTGCTCGCCGGGCACGAGGTCGTTCGTCGGGTCGAGCGGCAGCCAGCCGAGCTCGGGGACGAAGACGGCGATCCACGCGTGCGAGGCGTCGGCGCCCACGAGGCGCGGCTTGCCGGGCGGCGGCCGCGTCACGAGGTACCCGCTCACGTAGCGCGCGGGGACACCCAACGCGCGCAGGCAGGCGATCTGGAGGTGCGCGAAGTCCTGGCAGACGCCGCGCCGCAGACGCAAGACCTCGTCGACCGGCGTCGCGATCGTGGTCGCGCGGCTGTCGTAGGCGAAGTCGGCGTGCAGGCGGCTCGTGAGCGCGCGAGCCGCCTCGACGACGGGCCGGCCGGCGGCGAACGAGGGCAGGGCGTACTCGCGCGCGACCGCCCAGGTGGACGCGGGCACGTAGGGCGACGAGAAGGCGAACGCGCGGGCCGCGCGCGCCTCGGCGCCGGCGCCCGCGCGCACGACGTCGCGCACGCTCTCCCAGGGGACGCTCGTGGCCGGCAGGGGCGCCGGTGGCGCGACCTCGACGTCGGCACGCGAGGTGACGCGCAGGTTGTTGTGCGGCTCGTGGATCTCGACGTACGTGCAGCGGTTGCCGAAGTCGTCGGTGCGCTCGCGGCGCGTGGCGGGCGCAGGCGCGATCTCCAGCTCCTCGCCCAGGCAGGTCTGCTCGGGCGTCGCGCGCGGCAGGAGGTGCAGGTCGTGGTGCGACGTCGAGACGCGCTCGGAGTAGAGGTACTCGGTGACGTGGACGACGTGGTGGATCACGGCGCCTCCTCTTGGCAATGCAGCCGCGCCAGTTGCCGCGCCTGTGTCGCGTGGTTGAGGTAGCTCTCCGTGAGCGCGTCCGACAGCGCCGGCAGCTCGCGCTCGAGCTCGGTCATCATGGCGACGAGCAAGGGCCGCCGTGCGTCGGCGTCGACCGCGGCGAGGCGCTGCACGCTGACCTCCTCGAGGCGCGACAGCAAGGCGTCCGCGCCCTGCGCGATGGCCGACTCGATGCCGTCGCGCGCGCGCCCCGGCAGGTGCGGAAGCTTGACGACGTGCTCGAGGAGCGCGCCCAGCTGAAAGACGACCGAACGCGGGTTCGTCGGGTCGGTCAGCAGCAGGTCGAGGACGGCCGCCGCGTGCAGGCTCGCGAGGTAGCGCCGCCGGTAGGTGATGGCGCTGTCGGCGGCCTCGAGCAGCGACTCGAGCACGAGCGTCTCGGAGGGTTGGGCCGACGTGAGCGTCGCCGCGATCGTGAGCGTCAGGCTGACCGCCCGTTCGAGGCGGCGCCCCATGTCGAGGAAGCGCCAGCCGTGACCGCGCGACATGCTGTCCATGACGAGCCCCGACAAGCCCGCGAGCAGCGCGACCGTGCGATCGAGCAGCGCCGAGACGGCGCCCGTCGTGCTGACGGCGCCGGACCAGGTCTCGGCGTCCCGCATTTCCTGATCGAGCGCCGTGATCACGCGCCAGGTGTCGCTCGACAGGCGATCGCGGATGGCGCGCGCCACGCGGTACACGGAGCGCAGCGTGTCCGCGAGGGTGCCCTGCGTCTCGCCGTCGAAGATGAGCGCGCCGATCTCGGCGAAGCGATCGCGGGCCGCGCCCTCCTCGGGGGGGGCGGCGATGCGCGCCTGCGCGCGCAACGCCGCCACGAGCGAGTCGGCCGGCTCGGCGCCGTCGGGCAGCCGCGCCACGGCCGTGCGCGCGAGGCGCGCCATGGCGTCCGCGCGCTCGGCGTAGCGGCCGAGCCAGTACAGGTTGTCGGCGACGCGGCTCGGCAAATCGCCGCCGCCGCGCGACAGCTCGACGGGCGCGCCCGCGGGCCGCAGCAGCGACAGCGTGCTCACGGGGCCGTCGGCCACGACCCACGTGTCGAGGCTGGCGGCGCCGCGCTGGATCGAGATGTCGTGCCGCTGGTCGCGCGCGGCGACGACGCCCAGGCCCCCCGGCATGACGCGGTAGCCGGCGCCGTCGGCCGGATCGGCGACGAGGAAGCTGCGCAGGAGCAGCCGGCGCGGCTGCAGCCCGCCTTCGTCCCAGGTCGGGGTCGTCGACAACGTCGCGCGGCGTTGCGCGACGTGGGCCGAAGGCAGGGCCTGGAGCTTGGCGCGCAGATCGGCGAGCGCGGCGGCGTCGAGCTCGTCGC
>DASZFV010000464.1:0-4829 GCA_035939455.1 Polyangia bacterium | reverse complement strand
GCTCGGCGCGACGACGCGCGTGGCGACGGGCACGCCGCGCGCCGCCCTCGCGCCGACGTGGGCGCGCGTCGCCGGGCTCGGGCGGGCGTTGCTCGACGACCCGGCGGCGCGCGCCCGCACGAAGGTCCGCGTCGCGCCCTCGCTCGTTCGGACCTCGACGACGGCGCGCTGGCTGGCGCCCGCCGAGCCCTTCGCCGAGGAGCGCGTCGCGGAGCTCGACGAAGGCCTCGCCGCCATCCTGAACCGCACGAGCGACTGGACGGCGTGGCCGGAGGCGCGCCGCGCCGCCCGCGCCGCGGGGCGGGGTGCCGATGGCGGCGATCTGGACGAGCTCCTGCTCGTCCTCGTCGACGAGGGGCTGCTCCAGGCGGACGTCACGCCGCCCCTCGTCGGCCCGGATGCCGCGACGTGGATGCGCGCGCGCCTCGGGCAGCTCGGACGCGCCTCCCTCGCGCAGGCGCTGGGCGGCGCCCAGCGCGCACTCGCCCGCGGCGACCTCGCGCGCGGCGCCGCCGTCCTCGCCTCCCTGCCGGGCGGGACGGCCGCGCCGGGAGTGCACGCCGTCCTCGTCCACCGTCCCTCGCGCGCGCCCTCCCTCGCGCGCGCCGTCGTCGCGCGCGCGGCCGCGCTCGCGCCGCTGCTGTTTCGGCTCCAGGACGCGCTCGCACCGCCCGCGAGCGAGCGCCTCGCGCAGCCTGCCCTGGGCGAGAGCCTCGACGTCGCGACGGAGCTCTTCGGGGCGGGCGCGCTCGACCTCGGCGCGCTCGCGGCGGGCGACTACGGCGTCCCTCCCGCCGGCGACGACGGCGACGGCGACAGCGACGGAGCGCGACCCGAGCCCACGACGCCGCCGGCCCTCCTCACGACGCTCGTCGACGCCATCGTCGCGGCCGCGAACGCGGGCCGCGCGGAGGCCGCGCTCGACCTCGACGCGCTCGGCGCGGCGCTGGGCGACGTCGGGCCGGCGACGCCTCCGACATGTGAGCTCTTTCTCGCGCCGGTCGCCGGCCGCCGCGCGCAGAGCGGCGCGGGCTGGCTGCTCGGGCTGCACGCGCCCGCGGGTGCGTCGTGGGGACGGTTCGCCGCGGCCCTCGGGGCACCTCTGACGCGCGCGCTCGATGCGCTCGCCATAGCCGAGCGTGACGCGCGACCGGAGCAGGAGGCGCTCGACGTGGCGTTCGCGCCCTCGCCCGCGCTGGCCGATCTCTGCGCGCACCCACGCGTGCGGCGGCGCGCGCTCGCGCTCTCGGCGTGGCCCGAGGGAGACGACGCCGACGACCTCGCCGTCGCCGATCTCGAGCTCGTCGCCGACCCTGGCGCCGAGACCCCGCTCGCCTTGCGGCCGCGCGCGGGCGGCGGCCCGGTCGTTCCGTCGCCACTCGCGCGCGTGCGCTCGACGACGGCGCCCGCCGGCACGACGCGCCTCCTCGGCGGGTGGAGCCTCTTCCGGCAGCACGCGCCCTGGGCGCTCACGCTCGGACCGCTCGCCGCCATGGCGCACGTCCCGCGCCTCACGCTCGACGGGTTCGTCGTCGCGCCCGCGAGCTGGCGCGTGCCGGAGGCCCTGCGGGCGGGTCCCGCCGATAGCGCGCGGCTGCGGCGCTGGCGGCGCGAGGCCCGCCCGCCGCGCTTCGTGCAGATCGGCCACGAGGATCGGCTGCTGGCCGTCGATCTCGACTCGCCCCGCGCTGCCGCGGAGCTCGTGGGCCAGGAGCGCGCTTGGGAGATCTGGCCGCCGCTTGGACGCGGCGTCGATCGCGGCGGCCGCCGCGTCGAGGCCGTCTGCGCGCTCGTCGACGTCCCCGACGAGGAGGCGGCCCGCTCGAACGCGCGCGCCGCCCGCGCCGTCACGGCGGCCGGCCGAGTCGCGCCCCCGCGCCTCGCGCCTCCGCCCCCCGACTGGCGCACGTTCAAGATCTTCGGCGCGCCTGAGCACCAGGACGCGCTCTTGCTCGGGGCCATCCTCCCCACGATCGCCGCCGCGCGCGGCGCGCGTGAGATCGCGAGCTGGTTCTTCCAGCGCTACGTCGAGAGCCCGGGCCGCCGTCACCACCTGCGCCTCCGCGTGCGGGCGGCGGCGCCCCGCGCGCGCATCGCCTTCGAGGAGCGCCTGCGCGCGGCGCTCGAGCCGGCGCGGGCCGTGGGCGCCGTGGTCACCTTCGAAACCGGCGACTACCACCCCGAGCGGGCCCGCTTCGGCGACGCACTCGACGCCGCTCACGACGTCTTCGAGTCGGACAGCGACGCGGCCTGCGCGCTCCTCGCGACGCCCCACGACGAGGGCGCTGCGGCCGACGACGCCCTGGCGCACCTCACGCCGCTCGTGCGGATGCTCGACGCCCTCGCGCGCGGCCTCGGGCTCGAGGGGCAGGCGCGCCACGATCTCGCGCGCGCCCGCCGCGACGCCGCCGAGAGCGGCCCGCTCGCCGACGGCGCACGCGCCGCGGCGGACGCCGAGTTCCGGGCGCGGGCGCGCGACCTGCGCACGCTGCTGGGTGCGCCGCCGCGCGACGCCGCCACGCGCGCCCTCGATGCGCACGTCGCGCGCACGGCCAGAGCGGTCCGCGGCCTGCCGCCCGCCGCGCGCGCCGCGCTCGCGCCGGCGCTGCTGCATCTCACGTGCGTGCGCGTCGCGGGACCCGACCGCGCGCTCGAACGCCTGGCCTATACCTGCTGGGAGCGCACGCTCGAAGGCCTTCGCCGCGCGCCGCCGCGCAGCGCGCCGCGTGCGCTGCGTCGACGGCGCGCACGCACCTTTCGGCCCGCGCGCCGTCAGGCTACATAATGTCGCCCGTGTCGTGGGCCGCGCTGCTCCTTCCCCTCTCGGCACTCTTCTCGCGAGGCCCGGCCGACACCCCGGCCCACGAGATCGACCTCGGCGACGTCTCGAACGCGCCCGACTCCTGCCCGATGCGCGGCGAACTCGCCGAGGCGCTCGCGGCGCGCATGCCCGGCGTCGTGGCGCAGACCCCCGAGCCCGGCGCGCGTCCGTTTCGTCTCCGGCTCACGCTCTCGCCCGAGGGCGTCGCGCGCGTCACGATGACAGACGCGGCGGGCGCGCTGCGCCTCGAACGCGAGCTCGACCTGCCAAGAGGCGGCGCCGCCGCGGGCACGCCGCGCGAGCGCGCCGACGCCTGCGCGGCCCTGGCCGAGACCGTCGCGCTCATCGTCGAGCGCTACATGCGGCACATCGGCTACCACGAACCTCCGCCCCCAGCGCTGATCGAGCCCAACGCCGCCTCGCCGCCGCCTCCGCCCCCCCCGCCGCTCGGGCCGGCCCGGCGCATCGGCCTCGGCCTCGCCGTGCGACCGCCCCTCGGCGCCTCCTGGCGGTTCGAGCCGGAGCTCACGGGCGCCGCCCGCTTCGGCCACCTCGACGTCGCGGCCAGCGCGGGCGCCGATCTGCCGGTCGACGAGGGCGTCCCCAAGTCCGGCGGCCAGGGGTCGCTCAACCTGCGCGTGTTCCCGGCGCGGCTCGCCCTCGGGTGGACCGTCCCCGTCGGCGCCCACTTCGCGCTCGTGCCGGCCTTGGGCGCCGGCCTCGACCTGCTCCTCGCCGAGACCCGCGGCATCGTCGTGACGCGCCGATCGACGGCCGTCGAGCCCGTGGTCGAAGCCGGCGTGCGCGCGCGGGCGACCCTCACGCGCCGCTTCTGGATCGACCTGCACGCCTCTGGGGGCCTCGACCTGCGGCCCGAGCAGTTCATCGTCTTCACGAGCCCGACGGGGACCTCCGCGCCCGAGACCGTCGTCATGACGCCTCGTGTCTACACACGTGTCGGCGTCGATTTTGGGGTCTACTTGGGGAAGAAGTGACGCGCGGGATTGCCTCTAAAGGGGCTGGATGGTGAAGCGCGACGGCATCAAACGGACGGCCCCTGACCTCGACCCCGATGGGCTCGAGGCGCGCGAATGGGACATGGTCCGCCGCTGCGTCGACGGCGACACGACGGCCTGGCGGACGCTCTACGACCGGCACTTCCCCGACGTCGAGCGCCTCGTGGCCACGCTGGGCATCGTCGACGCCGAGGCGGACGACATCTGCCAGGAGATCTTCGTCATCATCTACAAGAACCTGGCGCGCTTCCGCGGCGAGGCGCGCCTGTCGACGTGGATCTACCGGCTCGCGACGCGCGAGGCGATCCGCTTCGCGCGAAGGCGGCGCCTGCTGCGAGGCCTCGCCGATCTCTTCGCGCGCGAAAGACGCGAAGCTCCCACCGCCGAGTTGTTCGAGAACGCGGCCGGACGCCGCCACTACCTGCGCCAGCTCCTCGACAGGCTGCCGCCCGAGCGTCGGCTCGCGCTCGTGCTGTACGAGATCGAGGGCGTGCCCGTGAGCGAGATCGCGCGCATCTCAGATTGCGCGGAGAACACGGTCTGGACGCGGCTTCACCGCGCCCGCACCGAGCTCGAAAAGTTTGCCAAAGAGGCCATGCCATGAACGACGCGCGGTGGTTGGAGGAAGCGGAAGACGCGGGGCGGAGGGCGCTGCGGCGCGGCCTCGACGAGAGTGAGCGCTTCGCGCATTCGGAACTCGCGCAGCGCCGCGTCTGGGCCCGCGTCTCGGACCCGGTGCGCGCGCGGCGCGCCACGCGCGGCGCCTTCCTGCGCGGCGCCTTCGTGGCGTCGACGCTCACGGCGATGGCGATCGTGGCCCTCGATCACGTGCACGTCGCGACGCCCGCCCGGGGGCCGGACGGCGCGCGGCCCGCGCCCTCGCCGACCTCGAGCACGACGGCCTTCACGACGTCGCAGACCGGCGGTCCCGCGCCGCTGGCCGTGGTCGCGGCCTCGGGGGCGGTGGTCGAGACGGGCGCGGGCGAGCGGCT
>DASZFV010000463.1:0-26477 GCA_035939455.1 Polyangia bacterium | reverse complement strand
GCCGACGTCGCGCTGCCCAACTGGCCCGTGCGCCACGAGATCCTCTCGACCGAGCCGCTCAAGCCCTTCCTCAAGCCCATGGTGTCGGTCATCGAGAGCGGGCTCTACTTCTCGCAGTCGCTACGCGGCGAGCTCGTGGGCGGCATCTCGATGCCCGAGGAGCGCGGCGCCGCGCGCGAGATCCGCCTCACCTCGAGCCTGGCCTTCCTGCAAACGATGGCGGGCGCCATGACTGAGGTCATGCCCGTGCTGTCCGCCGTCAAGGTCGTGCGGCAGTGGGCCGGCCCCTACGACATGAGCCCCGACGGCAACCCCATCGTCGGCGAGGCGCCGGAGCGCCCGGGCTTCTACGTCTGCTGCGGCTTCCAGGGCCACGGCTTCATGATGGCGCCCGTCGTCGCGCGCTACTAAGCGCGCGCGCTCACGGGCGAGACGCCGCACGCCTTCTTCGAGGCCTGGCGCGCCGATCGCTTCATGCGCCCTGGCCCCGGTCCGGCCTCGGGCGGCGAGCGCGAGACGATGATCATCGGCTGAGGGTCGGGGGCTACCCGCCGGGTTTCACGAGATTGGAATAAATGAGGGGGCCGAGGCTGTCGACCATCATCTTGCCCACGAAGCTCTCGAGATTGCGGCGCTGGTCGGCGCTGTCGTAGACGAACTTGATGCCCATCCCCGGCTCGTGCCCGGGCGGCGCCTGCGGTGGCAGGGGCTCGCCCTCCTTGACGATCCAGCGGACCTCGCCGCGCAGCGCGAGGGGCTCTGTCTGCGCGGGCAGCATGAGCTTGAAGAGAAACACCGTGCCGACGCCGAGGGGCTTGTCCGTCTTGATGAACGTCCCCCCCTTCGAGATGTTCTTCGTATAGTCATAAAAGAACGTGTTGAGCCGCTTGTATTCGACCTTGAGCTCGATGGGCGCGCGCGCCTCCCTCCGTCGGTCGTTCTCGGCGTCGGACATTGAGCGCGTCTCCCTGGGCTCCCCGAGCGCGCGGCGCGCGGAACGGCGAGTGCCTCCATGGTAAAGGCCGCCGTGTCGGCCGTCAACGCGCGCGTCGGGAGGCGCTTCTGGGCGTGGGCGGGCCTGCTGGGACTCCTCGCCCTCGCCCTGGATTTCGTGCCGCTTTTCGACGTCCTCGGGTACGACTTCGCCTTCGCGCTGGGGCTCGCCGCCGCCTTCGCGGGCGTCGACCTTGGTCACGGCGTCGTGGCGCCTGGGCGCGCCGCCGCCGCGGCGGGCCTGGCCACGGAGCCGGCGTCGCCCCCGTACGAGCTCGGGCGCCACGTCGTCACGGCGCTCGCCGCGGCGCTCGCCGCGCTCGCGCTGCCTCTCTTGCTCTCGCTCGCGAACGCCGCGCGCGTGCGCAACTGCAGCCTTGGCGCCGGGCTAGGGTTCTTCGGGCTGCTGCCCGTCGCGACGACCCTCTTCGCCGCGCCGGCGGGCGTGCTCGCCGCGACCTTCGCGTCACGCCGCGGACGTCTGGTCGCCTGGGCCCTGCCCGTGCTGTCGCTCGCGTGGGCCCTCTGGCGCCTCTACGAAGGCCCGGCCGTGTTCGCCTTCGATCCCTTCGGCGGCTACTTCCCGGGGCCGATCTACGACGAGGCGCTGCGGCCGCCCGCGCGCCTCCTGCAGTTCCGGCTCGTCAACTTGGTCTGGATCGCCGCCGCCGTCGGCGTCGGCCTCGCCGCCATCGGGCGCGGCCGCGATCCGCGACGCTGGAGGCGTGGATGGGTGTTCGTCGCGCTGCCGCTCGTCGTCGGCTCGCTCGGGCTCTTCGCGGCGCGCGGCGCGCTCGGCTTCGCCGTGGGCCGCGCCGACCTGAGGGCGGCGCTCGATCGCGAGCTGCGCACGGAGCACTTCGTCGTGCGCTATGCGTCCACGGCGGGCAAGACGCCCGTCGACCTCGCGCTCGAGGCCGAGGACTTCGAGTTCCGTTATGCAGAGCTCGTCGTCGCGCTGGGCGACGAGCCGGCGGGGGTCGTCACCGTCTGGGAGTTCCCGAGTGCGGACGTGAAGAAGGCGCTCGTCGGCGCGGGGCACACGCTCTATGCCAAGCCCTGGACGCGCGAGATCTTCCTGCAAACGGAGCGCTTCCCCTCGTCGCGCCTGCGCCACGAACTCGCGCACGTCTTCGCGGGCGCCTTCGGCGACCCGCTGTTCGGCGTCGCGTTCGCCTGGCGCTGGCACGGTCCCGTGCCCTTGCCCACGCTCGCCATGGGTCTCGTCGAGGGCCTGGCCGAGGCGGCGGACGCCAGCGACCCGGAGGGAGCGTCGACGATCCACCAAGACGCGGCCGCCATGATCGCCGACGGCCTGGCGCCTCCCCTCTCGGCGGTCGTCGGCGCGGGCTTCAGCGGCCAGTCGGGTGCTCGCGCCTACACGCTCGCGGGCTCCTTCTGCACTTACTTGCTCGAGACGCGGGGGCCCGAGCCGCTGCGGGCGCTCTACCGCTCGGCGGGCAACTTCACCGACGTCTATCGCACGCCGCTCGCCAACCTCGAGGACGAGTGGCGGCGGTTCCTGCTGCGGCAGCCGCTGTCGCCGCGCGACAAGGCCCGCGCGAGCGAGCAGTTCCGCCGACCCGCCATCTTCAAGAAGATCTGCGCGCGCGAGTTGGCGGCGCGCGTGGCCGAGGCGCGCGGGCTCGAGCGCGCGGCGCCCGCGACGGCCGTGCGTCTGCTCGAGGATGCGTGTCGCGACGATCCCCACGAGCCCGGCTACCGCCTCGAGCTCGCGCAGGCGCGCGCGTTCGCGGGCGAGCGACGGGCGGCGCTCGACGCGCTCGGGCGCCTCGCCGGCGACGCCGACGTCTCCCAGCCGCTGCACGCGCAGGCGGCGAGCCTCGCGGCCGAGCTCCAGTTTCACGCGGGCGACTTCGCGAACGCCACCGCCGAGGAGCAGCGCGTGCTCGCGCTCGCGACCGAGGACGGCGACCGGCGCCTCGCCATGGCGAAGCTGCGCGCGCTCGCAACGCCCGCGGCCCGCGAGACCCTCGGCCGCGTGCTCTTCGGCGACGAGCTCGGGGCCGCCGGGGCCGACGCCGTGCTGACGTTCCATCTCATGGGCGAGTACACCCGCCTGCATCCGGCGGACCGCGTCGGGCCGTACCTCCTTGGCCGCCAGCTCCTCGGGCGCGATCCCGCGCAGGCCCTCCCGTTCCTGCGCCGCGCCTGCGACGACACGGCGCCCCTGGGGGCGCGGGAAGAAGCCGGCGCCCTGCCACCCCTCTTCGAGCGTGAGTGCCGCCGCATGATCGCGGAGGCGGACTACCGCCTCGGCGACTTCGAGCGGGCACGCGCGGCCCTCACGTTGCTCGCCAGCGAGGCCGAGGGCGAGGCCGAGCGTCTGCGCGCGCTCGACATGCGCGCGCGCGTCGCGTGGGCGGCGGCGCGGCGGCGCGGACCCGTGGGGGGCGTCGCGACGGGCGCGCACACCGAGTAGATCTCCGCGCCGGTAGCGCGTCGAATGAATCTCCGCGCTGGACGCGCGTCGAGTGAATCTCCGCGCTGGACGCGCGTCGAGTGAATCTCCGCGCTGGACGCGCGTCGAAGGGATGCGCACAATGCTCCCCATGCGACGGCAGCGGCAGGTGACGGCACGCGGCAGCAGCCGAGTTGTTCCGGCGCGCCTCGTGAGGTTCGGTGCGTTCGCGCTGATGCTCTTGGCGAGTGGAGTCGCCGTGGCGCAGGCCACCGCGCCGCCTCCCGCGTCCGCGGCGCCCGTGCCGGCGCCCTTCGAGGCCGGCGACATCGCGCCGCCGCCAGGCGTGCAGCCGGCCGCGCCGCCAGGGGCGGTCGCGCCGCTCCCGCCTGCGGTCGAGCCGGGCCTGCCGAGCCCCGCGACGGCGCCGCTCGTCGTGCCGGCGCCCCCGGCGCCGCGGGACGAGCCTCTCTATCGGAGGCACTGGTTCTGGGGCGCCGTCGGCGTGCTCGTGCTCACGGGGGCGATCATCCTCGCCGTCTCGCTCAACTCGGCCGATCCCTCGACGCCCAACACGAAGCTCGGAGACATGCGTGCGTTCTAGGGCCGGCGGCCGGCTCGCGCTGCTGCTCGTACTCGCGGCGTCCGTCGCGGGCGCCTGCTCGAAGCCGAAGTCCTTCATCGTGCTGACGCTCCGCTCGGCCGCCGCGACCGACATCGTTGGCGTCATGGAGGTCGACGTCACGGTCACTCAGGCGCCGTCGCTCTCCCAATTTCTCAAGTACCCGCCCAAGGACGGCAAGCCCTTCACCATCAACATGGTCAACACCAACGATCTCTCGGTGAGCTTCACGGGAGGCCGCTCCGGCCCGGTCGATCTCTCGGTGGCCGTGAAGGATGCGTCCGGTTGCACGATTGGATTCCTTGGCAATATCTCGGTCTCGATCCGGGAGGGCGACATCGCGTCGACCGCGGTCGCACTCCAGGCGCAACCCGCCGATTGCCAGCCGACGGTCGACGGTGGCGTCGACGCCGGGGGCGACGTCTTCCCGGGCTGCGATCCCGTGACGCCCGCGCTCGCGTGCACGTCCGCGCAGACCTGCCAGGTGAACTGCACGACCCAGAAGGGAGAGTGCACGGCGGGCGGCACGGGCGCGCCCGGGTCGCCGTGCATGATGAACAGCGACTGCGCGCCCGGCTCGCAGTGCTTCGACTACGCGGGGACGGGCTGCGCCGTCAAGGTGTGCTTGCGCTTCTGCAACGACGACAAAGCTTGCGCGCCGGCGGCGGTCACCGTCACCGACGCGGGCGCGAGCGACGGCGGTGGCGCCGAAGCGGGAGCTTCGTCCGCCGGACCGGGCAGCGTCTGCCAGGGCCTGGTCCCCTGCGGCACCGCGCTCACGGCTTACCACACGTGTACCTTCGGGTGCGATCCACGCGCGAAGGCCGCGGCGGCGGGCTCGTCCGGCTGTCCCGCGGGCCTCGCCTGCCTCGTCGTCGGCGACATGGATCAGGTCGACTGCGCCTGCGCCGAGGCGACGCGCACGGGGGTCGACGGCGACGATTGCGCGACCGGCGCCCAGTGCGCGCCCGGGTTCATATGCAATGAGATGGGGACGACGAAGAAGTGCCGCGCCATCTGCGGATGCAACGCCAAGAACATGGCCTGCACGGCGCCGAGCGACTGCCCCGGCGGCAAGACCTGCGCCGCCCTCAAGAACGACACGACCTTCGGCGTCTGTCTTTAAAGTCGGGGACCCTGAGAGGGTCCCCATGCCCCCCGCGAAGAGCCCGAACGAGCAAAGCTCGTCCTCGCTCACGCGATCGACCGGGGGCCCTGAGAGGTCCCCGGGCCCCCCCCGATCGGGCGAGCGCGTGGTACCGTCAGGAGGCGCGCGGATGACCGAGCCGACGACGACGAAGGGCCTGCAAGCGGAGCCCGCCGGGGTGCTCCCGGGCGCCTTCGGCAACTTCACGCTGCTCAAATCGATCGCCACCGGCGCACGCGGTGAGGTGTTCGCGGCCCTGCGCCCCGTCGAGATCGAGCGCTTCTGCGCCCTCAAGATCCTGGACGAGGAGACCGTCAAGCGGCCGGACTTCGTGGCGGCGCTGCGCAACGAGGCGACGCGCGTGGTCCGTCGTATCCACGGCAACCTCGTGCAGGTCTACGACATCGGGCTCGTCGATCGGCGGCTGTTCTTCGTCAGCGAGCTCGTCGAAGGTGTGGATCTGGCGGCGCTCGTCGGCGAGCTCGTGCGCCGGCGGCAACCCTTCCCCGTGGACGTGACGGTGTTCGTCGCCATGGAGGTCGCGGCGGCGCTGAGCTACTTGCGACGCCTCTCTGAGCGCAACGGCGAGGGGACGCCGCTGCCCATGGGCCTGCCGCCCCGCGACGTGCTCCTCTCGGTCGATGGCGAGGTGAAGGTCCTGCACTACGGCGCCACGGTGTCCGCGCTGCCCATGGACGACGCGCTCAGGGCGCCCGAGAGCGGCCGCGCCACGACCGGCGCCACGGACGCCTACCTTTTGGGCGCCTTGTTGAAGCTGCTCCTCGAGACCGCCGCCGGTCCGACGCCCGCGCTGCCCTCGACGCTGGCACGGCTCGTCGAGCGCGCGCTCTCGCCCGATCCGAAGGCTCGCCCCGGAGACGCCGACGAGGTGCGGGCGGCGCTCGGCACGATCTTGCGCGCCCTCAAGGGCCCGGGAACCACACCGGCGGTGGGCGACCTCGTGCGCGCGCGCGGCGGCGACGCCCTCATCGACCGCGCGGCACTCGTGACGCTCGCGAAGGCATTCGACCCGCGGCGCGGCGCCTCGCCGCCCACGTGGAAGGTCATCACGCTGACGCACCTCGAGACGGGCGGGGGTGCGCGCACGCCGCGTCCCGTCCTGACACCGGTCGATCTCGGGCGCGGCGAGGTCATTCCCGGCACGCGTTACCGCATCCTCTCGAAGATCGGTGAGGGCGGGATGGGCAGCGTGTACCTCTCGGAGCACGTCGACCTCGAAAAGAAGGTGGCCTTGAAGCTGCTCCGTGCCGACGTCGCGCGCGACGCCGAGACGCTTCAGCAATTTCGCCAGGAGGCCCGCGCAGCGTCGAAGGTCGGCAGCGCCTACATCTGCGACGTCACCGACTTCGGAGAGCTCGCCGACGGGCGCGTCTTCTTCGTCATGGAGTACCTCGAGGGCCAGTCGCTCGGCCGCGTCGTGCGCCAGCTGTCACGCATCGATCCCGCGCGTGCCATTCCGATCCTGCGCCAGGTCGCGAAGGCGCTGGGCGCGGCGCACGAAAAAGGCATCGTCCACCTCGATGTCAAGCCGGACAACGTCATGCTGCTCGCGCAGCGCAAGCGCGGCGACGCCGTCAAGGTCGTCGACTTCGGCATCGCGGGCCTCATGCACCAGACCGCCGAAGAGGAGGAGATCGCCGGCACGCCCGAGTACATCGCGCCGGAGCGCGCGAGCGGGCACGGCTACGATCACCGCAGCGACGTCTACGCGCTCGGCGTCATGGCCTACGAGATGTTGGGCGGCGGCGTCCCTTTCCACGGCAAGAACCACGTCGCGACGCTGACGATGCAGGTCAAGGATCCGCCGCTGCCCTTGCGCCGGCAGCCGGGCGGCAAGGACGTCCCCGAGGAGCTCGCCGAGCTCGTCATGCGCATGCTCTCGAAGGATCCCGCGGCCCGTCCGCAGAGCATGGCCGAGGTCGAGGCGCTGCTCTGCGAGGCGCAGATCGCGCTCGGGCTCAAGACGCCGTGGGACGACCTCGAGCTTCCGGCCGTGGAAGAGGCCTGGCGACAGAGGCTCGAACGGCGCATGCCGTCGGCGGCCCGGCCGCGCAAGGCCATCATCCTCGGCGCGAGCGGGGTCGCCGTGGCGTCGCTCGCCGTCGCGCTGTACTTCGGCTTCATTCGCGCGCCCGACGTCGTCGTCAAGGAGGTGCGCGTCGAGCTGACGAAGACGGAGGAGGCGCCCGCCGTCGCGGCGGCCCTGCTCAAGGCCGATCAAGCCGCGCGGCGCGAGCGCTACGTGAGACCGCCCAAGGACTCGGCGCTCTTCTACATCGAGCAGGCCGAGGCGGAGACGCGGCAGGTCGGCCGGCCCTCGGCGGGCGCGGGCGCGCTCCGCCGGGCCTACGCGTCGGCCCTGACAGTCGTCGGGAACGAGCTCGTCAAGGCCGACCTGCGCGATCTCGCCGTCACGAAGTACAAGGAGGCGCTGCTCTTTCTGCCGGACGATCCCGACCTCCAGGCAAAGGCCGAGCTGTCTCTCGAGGAGCGAAGGCGGCGGGACCGGCGCGACGACAAACACGCCGCCGCACCGCCCTCCCCTGGCGACGACGCGAAGGAGGCGGCCACGCGCGCCTTCCTCGCCGCGACTCACGGTCGGTTGTCGGAGGCGCGGCTCGCGCTCAAGAACCTCGCGACGCTCGATTCGGGCGGCGCGCAGGCCGCGCGGCTGGCCGACGCGCTGCGCGCGCGCGCCGCGAACGCGTGGAACGCGGGCCACGCGGGCGACGCGCGTCCTCTCTACGCCCTCGTGAGCGAGCTCGATTCGAGCGACGCCGAGGCCCGCGCGCGCGCCGAGGAGCCTCCGCCGCCCGCGACGGCGGCCGTCGGCGCGGGCGCCGCGCAACCCGCGGTCGCGGCGGGGGCGGCACCGCCCAAGGCCAAACGGCGCGGCGACGATCGGGACGTCGATAGGGCCGCGCCGCGCGACATGGTCGCGTCGCGGCGGGCGAGCGACGCGGGCGTGGCGGCTATGTCGCGCGGTCGGCTCGTCGACGCCGAGGGCGCCTTCACGAGAGCCGTGCGCGCCGATTCGACGAACGCCGTCGCCGTCGGCGGCCTCGCCGAGGTCGCCTTCGAGCGCGCGCGTTACAGCGAGGCCCTCGACTACGCGCGACGCGCGGCGCGCCTCGCGCCCAAGAACCCCAAGTACCTCGTCGCGAGCGGCGATGCCTACTTCAAGCTCTTGCGTTACGACGAGGCGCTCGCGAGCTACGACAAGGCCGCGACGCTCGCGCCGCGCGACGCCGCCATCAAGAGCCGCCTCGCGCGCGTGCGTTCCAAGATGGGCGCCGAAGGGGCCGCGCCGGGGCGCGCCCCTCCACGCTAAAAGTGACCGGTGACGCCGACGCCGGCGGTTTGCGCGGCGGCCTCCGCGGCGGAGCGCGGCGAGCCGAGGCCGCCGAGGTAGAGCCAGACGCCGCCGATCGTCGCCGAGGCCGCGCCGAGGCCCGCGAGCAGCGCGCCGAGGACGCGGGTGCTGCGCACCCGGGGGCAGTGGCCGAGGTGGTCGCGTTCGCTCGGCGCGCACGCGAGTTCCTGACCGTCGATCGACTCCGCCCAGACGCTGCCCACGAGGGCCGCGACGCCCACGGCGAGGGCCGTCCAGCCGAGGGCGCGCAGCGGCAGCTTCGAAGGCAGCACGACGAGGTCGACGTCGAGCGTCTCGTCGACGCCGTTGACGGCCGTCAGCGTGCGCTCGAGGGGGTCGTAGCCTTCGGCGGCGAGCTCGAGCTTGTGCACACCGGCCGGCAGCTCTCGATCGACGGGCGTCCGTCCCATGGGCTCGCCGTCGAGCGCGAGGCGCGCGCCCGCGGGACGCGAGCGGATGATGAAGCGCGCCGGCGTGTTGGCGAGCGCCTCGAGGCGCGCCCGCAGCGCCGACGCCGCCAGGCCGACCTTCTCGCTCGCCTCCTCGACGCCGCAGATCTCGCAGCGCTCGCGGTTGGTCCCGATCGTGATGCCGCTCTTGCCGTTCACGAGGTCGAGCGTGACGTCGTAGGTCTTGTCGTGCTCAACGACCGACGCGAAGACGAGGAACGCGACGCCGAGCGCGTGCGCCGCCTTGCCCGTGCAGCTACCGCCCGAGCAGCTGTCTGCCTCGAGCCCGGCGGCCGCGAGGCGCTCCCGCACGATGGCGCCTGTCATCACCTCGAAGCGCGCCGCGGCGAGCCCCTCGACGAGCCTCTGGGCGAACAGATCGCGTGCGGCCTCGGGCACCGTACCCTCGAACGCGAGCCTGACGACCGCGACGCGCTGTTTCCCCGGCGCGCTCTCGTCGTCGGCCCGGACCGGCCGCGCGACGCCGACGGCCAGCGCGAGGGCCAACACGAGTCCGAGGCCCGGTGTCATGAGCGGGCTCCAGGCGACGCGCGCGCGCCCAGGCGACGCGTGGGACATGTACGGCATTGTACACGAGCCCCACGGCGCCGCACGATCGGAGATCTGTTGCGCTTGTAAGCGGTCGCTTGTCTCGTCCGCGTGTCCGCGTTCGTTGCGTCTTGCCCTTGCGATCGACGGCGTGCACATCGCGCGGTTCGGCGGCGGCGGAGTCACGGCAGGCATCAGCGACTCGGGCGCCGAGCCGATGAAACCCCTTTTTCGAGCCTGACACCGCCGTCGCGGATCCGTCGCATGCCGCGCGGCGATTTCAGGCGATGGCGCGCCGGGGCGGCCGGGCCCCGTTCGTGCAGATCGGCCCTGGGTGCAACCAACATTGCACGGACCCGACGATAGGCGTGACGCCGCGCCGTCCCAGCTCGCGCCCGCGTCGAAGGGGAGCGCGCGTCTCGGACGCCGCTTCGTCGAACGCGTCGTCGAACGCTTCGTCTCCACCTACCTGACCGCCGACCCGCGCAGCCTCGCGGCGGGCCGTATCGCGCTGGCGGCCGTGCTGCTGCTGGATCTCGTCAAGCGCTGGGTGCAGCTCGGGAGCTGGTACACGAACGAGGGCCTCGTCCCCAACCACACGCTGCTCTGGCGGCCGTCGTTCGCCCACGTCTTCTCGTTCTTCTACATGGCCTCGTACACGCACGAGGCGGTCCTGGGCTTCGTCGTCTGCGCGCTCGCGTACACGGCGCTGCTCGTCGGCCTCTACACGCGCGCGGCGCAGGTGCTGAGCATGGTGTGCGTGATGTCGCTGCATGGACGCCTCTTGCTCTTCGACAACGGGGGCGACGTCGTGCTCGGCTTGCTGGCGATCTGGACGGCGTTCTTGCCAACGGGGCGTCGCTTCTCCGTCGACGCCGTGCTCGGCCGCGGCGGGTCCGCCCAGCGCCGAGTCGTCTCGCTCGCCGTGCTCGCCCTGACCTGCCAGCTCGCTTTCATCTACTTCTTCAACGCCGTCCAGAAGAGCGGCGAGACCTGGCGCGAAGGCAGCGCCGTCCACTACGTGCTGCACCTCGACCGCCTCGTGACACCGCTCGGCGTTTGGGTGCGCACGCGCATGACCCCCGGCCTCTCGCGCGTCATGACCTACGGCGCGCTCGGCATCGAGTGGTCGCTGCCATGGCTGCTCCTGTCGCCCGTCGCCGTGCGCCACTGCCGCCGCGCGGCCATCGCGCTCATCGTCATGCTGCACGTCGGGTTCGGTCTGCTCATGAACCTGGGCGTGTTCGTTCCGGCCATGATCGCCTACGCGCCGCATTTCATCCACACCGACGATTGGGACGCGCTCTCCCGTTGGTGGGGCCGCTCGCGCTCGGGAGCGCGGCGCTGGGCGGATCTCGAGGCGCGGGCTGCCGCCGAGCTTCGCCGGGCCGGCGCGTTCTTCACGTTCGGACGCTCGCTGCGCATCGTGCCTCCCGGTCCCGCGGTGACGGTGCTCGCGCGCAGCGTGCCCGCGCTGCGCGAGGGAATCGTGGCGCTGTTCATCGTCGTCGCCGCCAACCAATTGCTGGACGAGAACCAGGCCGCGCACCGGGTGATCGACCACCACAACGCGCCGGTCGTCGCGGCGGCCGTCACCTACCTCAACCTCTTCCAGGGCTGGTCGATGTTCGCGCCCGAGGTGAACAAGACCGACATCAACATCGCCGTCGACGCCGTGACCATAGACGGCCGGCACGTCGATCCGTGGAACGAGGCCGCGAACCCCAAGTATCCGGCGCCGGGCGCCGCGATCCCGAGCGCCATGGGGCCGAACTGGCTCTTCTATCAGTACGTCACGCGCCTGCCCTGGTGGCCCTCGTACAACCAGGCGTTCCAGGAGTGGATCCTCCGCTACCCACGGCGCACCGGCCGCGCCGAGGACGAGATCGTCTCCTTCAAGGCTTACAAGGTCGAGGACGACAGCCCCGCGCCAGGAGCCTATGAGCCCACGAATCCGCGCGCGACGCTCATGCTCGAATACAAGTCGGCGGGTGCGCCCGTGGCCGACGGGTCGTGAGCGGTCTGCGGCACGGCTGACGACGCACCGGAAGGCTGACGTTCGTTGGTGGGCGCGCGGTCCTTCGACGAGCCCGTGTCGGCCCTCCGGGACGCGACGCTGCCACGCCGAGTGGACGCGCGCCGCATGTCGCCCGCGGCGCGCCTCGTGAGCGCCGCCCGATCTGAAGGTGCTGCCGCGATCTTGGTTGAGCAATGATGCGCTATGAGCACTCGGCGCAGTCGGCGACGCAGAGATCGCCGCCCGCGACGGTCTTGCAGCCCACAGGCTTGGGCGTCGGCGTGCCCGAGGCGTCCACTCCCGAGCAGGAGGCGCAGATGAGCCCGTCCTTGCGGAGGACGCCACCCGTCGGCGAGGTGCACTCGGGGCCTTCGACGCGGTGTTGAGGGCAGTCGGAGTACATCGCGCCGCCCGCGCCGCCGGTTCCGCCCGTGCCGCTCGCGTCCAGGCCGGACGGCGGCGCGGCGCTCCCGCACGCGGCGACCGCGAAGAGGGCGAAGATTCCGCGCTTCATTTGACTATGAGACTTCAGCGGTGGGCGCCCGGGCGCAATGACAGATCGGACGTGCGGCGATCTCGCCTGATCTTAACATCCGTTCAGTGACCATCTTCGGCATGTGTCGCACTAGGACTGTCCGAACTCGCGGTCGAAGGTCGCGCGCACCCGCGCCATGGCCGCGTCGAGCTGTGCCGCGACCGTGGCGGCAGGCAGGCCGAACGTGCGCGCGAGGGGCCCGAGGTCGCGGGGGCTCACGACGTCTTGCGGGCGATCGTGCAGGAGACGCAAGCGCAGCCCCACGCGTTTCAGGAAGGCGTGGTCGTCGCGCAGCGCCGCGGGCCAGCCGAGCGCCACGAGCCGGTCGAGCACGTCGGCCGTCACGGTCGTGCGCACGCCGGCGTCGTCGCTGTGGCGAAGCTGGCCGAGCGCCACGAGGAACTCGACGTCCATGACGCCGCCCGGGTCGAAGCGAACGTGGCGCGAGCCCGCCGGGACGCGGCCGCGCTCACGCGCGACGCGCGCGCGCATATCGCGCAGCTCCGCGCAAAAGCGGGCCTCGGCGAAGGCCCTGTCGAAGGTAATGGCGCGCAGCATCTCCTCGATCTCGGCGCGGCGCGCGGGCGGCTCCGTCGAGTAGACGACGCGCGCACGCAGGAGCGCGACGCGCTCCCACGCGGCAGCCTCGCGCTCGTGATAGCGGGCAAAGGCACTGCTCGAGGTCACGAGCAGTCCCTGCGCGCCCGAAGGGCGCAGCCCCGTGTCGACCTGATAGAGGCGCCCCTCCTCGAGCATGGCCTCGAGGGCGCCGATCACGCGCTGCGAGGCGCGCCCGAACCACTCCTGCGAGCCGACTCCCGTCGTGCTCTCGCCCGCGCCACCGTCGTCCTGGCCATAAAAGAAGACGAGGTCCAGGTCGGACCCGTAGCGCATCTCGCGCGCGCCCAGGCTGCCGAGCGCGAGGACCGTCAAGCCCGTACGCGGCGCGCCGAGGCGGGCGACGAGCGCCGGCATGACGAGATCGATCGTCGCCCCGAGGCACGTCTCCGCGATGAGCGACAGCTGCTCCGTGACCTCGCCCGCCTCGAGGCTGCCCGCGACGTCGTGCAAGCCGACGCGCAGGATCTCCTGCGCCTGGAAGCGGCGGACGGCGCGCAGCGGACCTTCTTCGTGCGCCCCTGCGGCCGGCTCGGCGTCGCCGCCGTCGGATGAGCCCGCGAGCTCGGCGTCGATGAGCCCTCGCAGCTCCTCGGCCGTGCGGCGACGGGAGCCGAGACCGGTGAGCAACGGCTCCCACATCGCGGGGTGGCGGACGAGCAGGTCCGAGAGTCGATCGCTCGTGCCGAAGAGCATGCCGAGGACGCGCAGGAGCTGCGGCTCGGCACGCAACATGGCGAGCAGCGCCGGCGAGCCGTTGAGCGCGATGTCACGGAAGTGGCCGAGCGCGCGATCGGGATCAGGAGATGTCAGGGCCTCGGCGACGAACGACGCGGGCATCCGCGCGCGCGCCAGGTCGAGCGTGTCGGCGGCGATGTCGGGCTCGCGGAAGCCGTGCTCGGCCAGCAGGCGCTCGAGCGTCGCGCGCTCGACGAGCGGGTTGAGCAGGCGCGCCGCCTCCTCGAACGGGCCCTGCGCGCCCTCGGCGAACGTGGCCGCGATGGCCTCGACGGCCTGGCGCTCGCGCGCGACCGTCGCGTCGAAGGTAGCGAGATCGGCGACGCCCAGCCCGCGCGCCAAGTCCGCGCGCTCGGCGTCGTCCGCGGGCAGGCGATGCCGCTGCGCGCCCGTGCCGACCATCACGCGGTGCTCGAGCTGGCGCCAGAGGCGGTAGGCGTCGGCGAGCGTGTGCCCCTCGCGGTCGGTGAGTAGACCCGCGACGACGAGGCGGGGCAGCGCGCGCGGCGTGTTGCGCTCGCGGATGTCGGGCCGCTTGCCGCCGTGCAGGAGCTGAAGCGTCTGGACGACGAGCTCGACGTCGCGGATGCCGCCGGCGCCCAGCTTGACGTCGAAGCCCGTGTCATCCGGCCCGAGGGGCCCGCCCGCGTCGGCGGGGTCGCGGAACTGCGCGCGCAGCGCGCGGACCTCGGCGAGCATGGCCGGCTCGGCGTGCCGCGGATAGACGAAGGGCTCGAGCATCGCGAGCAGTTGGGCGCCGAGCGCGAGATCGCCCGCACAAGGCCGCGCGCGGATCCACGCCTGGCGCTCCCAAGTGCGCCCGAACGTCTCGTAGTAGCGCTCGGCCGCGGCGAGCGAGTTGCACAGCGGCCCGTTGCGGCTCTCGGGTCGCAGCCGCAGATCGACGCGAAAGACGATCCCATCCCCCGTCGGCTCCTCGAGCGCCGTCGTGACCCGTCGCGACAGCTCAGAGTAGTAGTGGTGGAGCGTGGCCTCGCCCGCGTGGCCCGCGTCCGTCGAGTAGAAGTAGCAGACGTCGACGTCCGACGAGAAGTTCAGCTCCTCGCCGCCGAGCTTGCCCATGGCCATGACGACGAAGCGAGGCTCGCCCGACGCGTCCGGGTCGTCGGCGACGGGCGGCCCGAGCTCGCGGCCGAGCTTGGCCTGGCAGAAGCGCACGGAGGCCTCCAGGCAGGCGTCGGCGAGGGCGGCGAGCTCGCGCGCGACCTCGGCGGTCGTCCCCCACCCGAGCTCGCGTGCGCCCAACCGCAGCACCTCGCGGCGGCGCGCGACGCGCAGCCGCCGCTTGAAGTCGGCGAAGTCGGTGGCGCCCGCCGTCTCGCGCTCTACGTCGTGCGCGATGAGCGCGGCCGGCTTGGGCGCGCCGAGCCACGGATCGACGGCCAGCGCCGGGAGCGCCGCGATGTCGGCGCCCAGCAAATCCGGCAGGAACTCGCCGCTCGCGACGAGGGCCTCGAGGAGCGCGCGGGCGACCGTGCCCTCGGGCGGCATGACGCCGCCGCGCTCGACGAAGCGGGCTCGACGCGCAGCGATGGCGGCGGACGAACGTCGGCGTGGCTCGGCCGGCGCGTCCATCTACAGATCCGCTTGAGCCACCGAGAACTTGTTGTTCCGCTCGTCGAGGACCCGGAACGTCTTCTGCGCGTCTATGGGCAGGAGCTGCTGCAGGTGTCCCTGCTGCCCGTGCTCGAACAGGAAGAAGTGCCGATGGCCCCGGTTGCGCCCGAGCCAGTCCTTGAGCTTGTCGTCGGCGCCCTCCTGGTCGAAGACCGTGCGATCCTCCTGGGGGCCCTCGTAGATCTCGTTCTTCGTGTAAAAGGTCTCGCCGCGCCAATACATCTGGTAGGCGATGAGCCGCTCCTCGGGCGACCGCCGCTTTCGGTAGTAGGTCGCGATGAGGTCCTTCTGCGACCAAAACGGCGCGACGGCCCGCATGTAGTCGTCGAGCAGGAAGTACGTGAAGAGGACGGCGGCGCCGGACAGCCCCACGAGGGCGAAGCGCCGCGTGCGCGCCCAGACGAGCGCGACGGAAAGCACGCCGAAGGCCACGGTGGACGCGACAATCGGGCCGCTGAAATCGAGACTCTCGGGCCAGGGACGGCCGTGCGGGCTGTGAACGTAGTCGTACGAGAACAGCCACAAGAAGTGTTGCGAGGCGTTCTTCGTGCCCACGAGATCGACCGCGACGAGGAGCAGGAGCGGCGCGCCCACGAGGACGGCCGCCGCCGCCGCGCGCGTGGCGCGCCGGCGGATGAGGTCGTCGAGGAAGCAACCAACGACGATGGCGAGGCCCGGGATCGCCGGCAGCACGTAGTGGTGGAACTTCGTCATCGAGACCGAGACCACGGCGTAGGCCGACACGAACCAGATGGCGCCCAGCCAGATGATGCCCTGGCGACGCACCTCCTCGGGCGGCGGCGCCGCGCCGCCCACGGGCGTGGCGCGCCCGCGCATGACGGCCCAGCCCAGCGCCGCGGGCGCGACGGCCACCCAAGGCAGCATGCCGTACCCGAGCTCGCGCAAGAAGTACTCGAAGGTGCCGCGGTCGCCGTGGCGGCCGATGACCATGCGGCGCCAGTGGTTGTCGCCGAAGAGCTCGTTCCAGAACGGCAAGCCGTGGCGGATCAGCATGGCGTGGTGCCACGGCACGGCGACTACGGCCAGCGCGAGCAGCGACACGAGGACGCCGTAGAGGAGCTGGGCGCGGCGCAGGCGGCGCCAGTTCCAGGTGAAGGCGAGGTAGGCCAGGAACACGATGAGCGGGAGGCCCAGGCCCGCGAGGCCCTTGGCGAGCACGGCCAGACCGCACAGCATGGCGGAGATGTAGAGGTAGAGCGGCGCCTTGTAGCGCGTGCGCGCCGCGAGGAAGACGAAGGCCGCGAACCCGAGGTAGTACGGGATCATTGCGACGGCGCCGTACATCTTCAAGGTGCCGCCGTGCCACGGCACCTCGATCTTCAGCTGATACGAATCGATGACGAGCTGCGGGAGCGTGACGAGCGCGAAGAGCGCGAGGCAGCCGTAGAAGAGACCGTGGTCGGGCCAGCTCCACCACCCTGCGCCGCGCCGAGGCAACTTCTCGTCGCGATCATCGAAGAGCGCGAGCGCGCCCAAGGCGAGCGCCATCGCCATGGGCCCCACGAAGGCCATGTCGGTCATGGCCTGGCGCGCGACGAGGCTGTACATGGGCGCCGTCGCGACGACAACGGCGGCGAGCACGCCGGCGCGCCGGCTCACGAAGCGCGCCGTCACGAGGTAGACGGCGTAGATCCCGAGCACGCCCATGAGGCAGAACGGCGTGCGCACGGCCCACTCGGCCCGGTGCGTGAGCGCCATCTCGCCAGGATCGCCGCCGGGCAGGCCCACGCGCGCGATGTGCATGCCCATGCTCATGATCCAGAACGAGAGCACGGGCTTCGACCAGAACACGTCGACGTCGCGCGGTGAGCCCGGCCACCACAAGCTGATGAAGTCGCCCCGCTTCGTCATCTGGCGGGCGACCTCGGAGTAGTGCGTCTCCCACGGGTCCCAGAGGCCGTACGTCCCCGCGAACGGCAGGTACAAGAGCAAGCCGAACAGGATGACGCCGATCGCCATCTGTCGTTCGCTGAAGCGATCGAAGAAGCTCGCGTCCGACCAAGTCGGCTCGGCCGACGGCGCGGGCGCGGCCGCGGGCTCCGGGCTCGCGCTGGCGCCCGCGCTCACTTGGCGAGGACCTTCTGGATGTTCAGAAGGTCGAGATCGATCGACTTGCTGACGCCCACGACCTCGCCGAGCGGCGTCGAGCGGACGTCGCCCTTGAGAAGGCCCACGAGGCAGCCGTGCTCGCCGCGCGCGAGCTGCTCGACGGCGCCCACCGCGAGGCGCGTCGCGAGCAGCCGATCGAACGCGCCGGGCGTGCCGCCGCGCTGCACGTGGCCGAGCTGCGTGACGCGCAGGTCGAACCCGAGGCGGCCGCGGTTCTGCTCGAAGTACTTCGCGAGGCCCGAGGCGTTGTACTTCGCGCCCTCGGCGACGACGACGAGCGCGTGCGCCTTGCCGCGGCGGTACGCGCCCTCGAGATCGTCGGCGACGGCCTCTGGATCGATCTCGGCCTCGGGCACGACGACAGCGTCGGCGCCGCCCGCGATGCCCGCCATGAGCGCGAGGTACCCGCACTTGCGGCCCATGACCTCGAGCAGGAACGCGCGCCGGTGCGAGGCGGCCGTGACGCGCAGCCGGTCGATGGCCTCGAGCGCGATGTTGAGCGCCGTGTCGACGCCGATCGTGATCTCCGACCCCGTGAGATCGTTGTCGATCGTCGACGCGACGCCCACGACGGGCAGGCCCATCATCGAGAGCGCGAGCGCGCCGGCCTGGCTGCCGTTGCCGCCGATCACGACGAGGCCGTCGATGCCGTGCGCCGAGAGGTTCGCGAGGCCCTTCTTGCGCGTCGCCTCCTCCTTGAACGCCTCGAGGCGCGCGCTGCCGAGGAAGGTCCCGCCGAGGCCGAGGATGCCGCCCACGTCGCGAGGACCGAGGGGCGCGATGTTGCTCCCGCCCTCGACGAGCCCCAGGTAACCGTTGCGGACGCCGAAGGTCTCCCACCCGTTCCCGAGCGCGAGGCGCACGACGGCCCGAATGGCCGCGTTCATGCCCGGGGCGTCGCCTCCGCTCGTGAGGACCGCAATACGCTTGGTCGCCATGGACGACGGGAACCTATAGCACAACCTTCGATTCGGCTACTCTGTCCCGCATGAGGCGGCCCGCGCCAAAGTCCCATGTCCGCGTCGGCGCCCGCGCCTCACCGCGCGCCGCCGCGCCCGCGGCCGCGGACCCCGACGACGACCCCCAGGATGGCGAGCCCGGACCGCGTCCCGCCGAGAAGAACTACATCACGCGCGTCGGACACCGGCGGCTCACCGAGGAGTTCGACTTCCTGCGCGGCAAGAAGCGCCCCGAGGTTGTGAGCGCGCTCGCCGACGCCGCGGCCGAGGGCGACCGCTCGGAGAACGCCGAGTACATCTATAGAAAGAAGCAGCTCCGCGAGATCGATCGCCGGCTGCGCTTTCTCGCGAAGCGCCTCGACATCGCCGTCATCGTCGACCCCACCGACCAGAAGCGCCGCGACCGCGTCTTCTTCGGCGCCACCGTCACGATCGAGGATGATGAGGGCAAGACGTCGATCTATCGCATCGTCGGCGCCGACGAGACCGTGGCCGCCGGCGACATCTCCTGGCGCTCGCCCGTGGGCCGCGCCCTGCTCGGCAAGGCGCTCGGCGACACGGTGAGCGTCACGTGGCACGCCGGTATGCGCGAGCTCACGATCGCCGACATCGACTACCTATGAGGCGCAACGACGCCGCGCCAGCGCGCTCACGCCGAGAAGGGCGGCACGGGAACGCGCGTGATGGCGCTGTCGGTCTTGAGGCCGTCGCTGTCGACGTAGACGTGATCGGCGACGATCGTCACGGCCCAGCGCTGGCGCAGCTCGTCGCGGGTCGTGAGGCGGGACACGGCCGCGCGCTCGATCGACCAGATCCCGACCTCCTCGAGGCCGGGCGGACGCTTCTTGATGCCGGCGAGCTGGCCCAGGAACCTGTCACGGGCCGCGGCTTCGTCGAACAGCGTCAGGACGCGCACGCCGCGGTTGTGGGCGATGATGCGCCGGATCTCCTCGGCATCCGCCGCGCCGCACGCGATCCAAGTCACCGCCTTGAGCTCGGGGCTGACGATCGAGAGATCGGGCACGTCCCGCCGTGGCGGCCCGTCGGCGAGGCGCAGCCCGTCCTCGTGAAAGAGGCACCAGGCGAGCGCGCGTAGGATGACGTGCTCCGGCGGCGTCTCGGGATCGCGATCGACGATGAGCTTGCCGACGAGCTCGAGGCCTCGGTCGACGTGCGCGAGGGCGATACGCAGCTGAAGTGGGCTCGGGGATGACATCCGCCCCTATCTGTCTCCGGCGCCACCCCCGTTGCAAGGCTTTCATGAGACTTCCCGACATCCGACAATCGTCGCGGCGGCCTTCACGCGACCGCTTGGTCCTGTCTGATGTTAAGCTGCCGACGCCGGATGAATCTTTCGCCAGCGAAGCTCGGCGCCCTGCGCGCGAGCGGCCACCTCTGCTTTCCCTACGAATCCGAGGACGAAAAGCGCACCACGCTCGTCGCGTTCGTTCGTGACGGCCTCGCGCGCCGCGAGCGTTGCGTTTATATCGGGACTCCCGCCGACCAGTCGGAGCTCCGGCAGGCCCTCGAGGCCGCCGGGGTGCGAGCCGCGGGGGCCCTCGAGCGAGGCGCGCTCGTCCTCAAGACGCAAGCCGAGACCTATCTGCGCTCGGGTCGATTCGATCCGGAGGACGCCGTTCGCGTCCTGGAGGAGCTCGTCGAGAGCGCGCTCGCGGACGGCTACGCCGGACTGCGCGGCACGGGGGAGGCGTCGGCCCCCGTTTCCGACGAGCTGTGGCCGCTCGTACTTCGCTACGAGTCCCTCGTCAACGAGCGCCTCGGCCGCAGTCCGTTCCTGGGTCTGTGTCGTCTCCCGGCGTCGCAAGACCGCCCCGAGCGGGCCCAGGACCTGCTGCGCATGCACCCGCACGCCCTGCTGCGCGGCGAGGTGTGCGCGAATCCGTTCTACGAGCGCCCCGAGATCGTGCTCAGCGACGACGCCCGCGCGCGCCTCGATTGGCAGCTCCACCAGCTGCGGTCCACGCACCGCGCGCGCAAGCGTCTGGAGCACCGCTCCGCCGATCGCCTCGTCTCGGCGCTCGCGGACGAGCTGGCCGATCCGCTGTTCGCGCTCAAACGCGAGATCCACGCCCTCGGCGCCGCGCTCGACGAGACCGCGGTCCCGGAGCGCATCGAGGCGGCGCAACGCCACCTGCGCCGGCTCACGGCGGCCGTCGAGGCGGTGCGCGACGCCGCGCGGCTCTCCGATCGCGACGGCGCGGCCGCTGCCGGGCGCGCGGACGACGAAGCCGCGCCTCCCGCCGAGTCCGAAGCTCACGATGAGCCGCCGCGCCCGCCTCGGCGCTGACGCGGATGATTCGCTCTCGCCGTGACGCTCAAAGCGACATTTGACCGTTTCGACATCGAGCGGCTCGTCGGGTCGGGCGGCATGGCGACGGTCTACCGCGCCGTCGATCGCCAGACCGACCAGCCGGTCGCGCTCAAGGTCCTCCACGGCCGCTCCGTCGAGCAGACCGAGCGCTTCGAGCAGGAGGCCGAGTTGCTCGCGGAGCTCTCCCACCCGGCCATCGTGCGCTACGTCGGGCACGGCATGACGCCCGTGGGCGAGCACTACCTCGCCATGGAGTGGCTCGACGGCGAGACGCTCGAGGACGCCCTCGGGCACGGGCCCCTCACGATCGGGCAGAGCGTCGAGCTCGGTCGGCGCGTCGCCGAGGCCCTCGCGAGCGCCCACCGGCGCGGCATCGTCCACCGCGACATCAAGCCGGGCAACCTGCTCCTGCCGGGAGGCGCGCTGCAAGGCGTGCGCGTCCTCGACTTCGGGCTCGCGCGCCGCGTCCTAGATCAGCGCCGCATTACGCAATCGGGCGGCATCATGGGGACGCCGATGTACATGGCGCCCGAGCAGGCACGCGGCGAGCTCTACATCGACGCGCGCGCCGACATCTTCGCGCTGGGCTGCGTGCTCTTCCAATGTCTCACGGGCAAACCGCCGTTCACGGGACCGACCGCCATGGCCGTGCTGGCCAAGATCTGCCTCGACGAGTCCTTGCCCGTGCGCGAGCTCTGCCCCGGGTTGCCCCAGGGTCTCGAGCAGGTCCTCTCGCGCATGCTCGCCAAGGAGCGCGGCGGTCGTCCACCCGACGCGACCGCCGTGGCCGTCGAGCTGACGCGCATCGGGGACCGCCTGGCCCACGCCGAGGGCAAGCCCGCCACGCCTCCGGGCGGCATCACGATGCGGGTCGAGCGCGGCGCCCTCACGGCGGGCGAGCAACGCGTCGTATGTGTGGTGCTCGTGACCCGACCGAAGCCCCTCGCGGAGGATCTGGAGCGCACGCGGGAGCTCGAGCGCGTCGTCGAGGGCGCCGCCGTCGAGGGCGCCGCCGTCGAGCTCCCCGCGCTCGAGCTCCCGGCGCCGCCTGCGCGACACGCCGACCCGAACGACACCCTCGTGCTCGTGCCCCAGTCTCCCTTCGATCCGGGTGACGTCGACGAGTTGCGCGCGGCGCTTCAGCCGTACGGCGCGCGGCTCGAACGCCTGCTCGACGGCTCGATGGTCCTCACGCTCTCGGGCCGCGGGGCGCCCACCGACCAGGCGACGGCCGCCGCGCACTGCACCCTCATGCTGCGCGCCGCGATGCCGGACGTCGCCATGTCGATCAGCACGGGCCGCGCCGTCCTCCTCGGGAGGTTGCCCGTGGGCGACGTCATCGATCGCGGCGCCGAGCTCCTGCGCGGCCAGCCGCGCGGCACCGTGCGCCTCGACGAGGTCACGGCCGATCTGCTCGGCGAGCGTTTCGAGATCGCGAGCCAGGACGGACGCCGGATGCTCCTCGGTGAGCGGCAGCTCGGCGAGCGGCCGCGCACCGTCCTCGGCAAGGCGACCGAGTGCGTGGGCCGCGAGCGCGAGCTCGCGCTGCTCGAGGGGACGTTCGAGGAGTGCGCCGTCGAGCCGGTCGCGCGCGCCGTCATCGTGACGGCCCCCGCGGGGGGGGGCAAGTCGCGCCTGCGCCACGAGCTCCTCGAGCGCCTGCGCGCCGGCGAAAGACCTTTCGAGCTGCTCGGCGGACGCGCCGACGCGATCGCGTCGGGCTCTCCCTTCAGCCTGCTCGGGCCCGCGATCCGCGCGGCCGCCGGCCTCGCGAGCGGCGAGCCCGACGAGCGCCGCCGCGAGCGGTTGCTGATGCGCGTGTCCCGTCACCTCCCTGGAGAGGCCGGGCGCCGCGCCACCGAGTTCCTCGGCGAGCTCACCGGCGTGCCCTTCCCCGCCGACGACAGCCCCGCCCTCGCCGCCGCGCGCGAAGATCCCCGCCTCATGAGCGACCAGCTGCGCACGGCCTGGCTCGCCTGGCTCTCCGCCGAGTGCGAGGTCGGCCCCGTCCTCCTCGTCCTCGACGACGTCCACTGGGGTGATCGGCCCAGCCTTCAGTTCGTCGAGGCCGCCCTGCGCGCGCTGCGCGACCGGCCCTTCATGGTGTTGGCCTTCGCGCGCCCCGACGTCGACGACGTCTTCCCCGACCTCTGGGGCGAGCGCGACGTCCAGCGCGTCACGCTGCGCGGGCTCACGCGACGCGCCTCGCTGCAGCTCGTGCAGCAGGTGCTCGGGGACGGTCTCGACGCCGACACGCTCGAATGGGTGCTCGAGCGCGCCGACGGTAACCCGTTCTATCTCGAGGAGCTCATGCGCGCCGTCGCGACCGACGCGCGCGCCTCCTTGCCCGAGACGGTCGTTGGCATGGTTCAGGCGCGCCTCGACGCCCTCGGAGAAGATCCACGCCGCGTCCTGCGCGCCGCGAGCGTGTTCGGGCAGACCTTCACGAAGTCGGGCGTGGGCTCCCTGCTCTCGGAACGCGATCGGCAGATCCTCCCCATGTGCCTCGACATGTTCGTCACGCGCGAGGTGGTGTTCCCGCGCGAAGCGAGCGGCGGCGTCGTCGGCGAGGACTTCGTCTTCCGGCACGCGCTGCTGCGCGACGCCGCCTACGCCATGCTCACCGAGGGCGATCGCGCGCTCGGTCACCTGCTGGCCGGCGAGTTCATCGAGAGGTCGGGGAAACGCGACGCCATCGTGCTCGTCGAGCACTTCGAGCGCGGCGGCGATCTGGCGCGCGCCGCGGGTTTTTGCCGCGCCGCCGCCACCGAAGCGCTCGAAGCCAACGATCTCGGGGGCGCCATCGCGCGCGCGCGGCGCGGCGCCGAGCTGGGCGCCGTGGGCGCGCCGCTCGGACGGCTCCACCTCATCGAGGCCCAGGCGCAGTTCTGGCGCGGCGAGTATGCGCTGGCGGAGAGGGCCGCCACGGCGGCGGCGCAGCTCTTCGCAGGCGGCTCGCCGTCCTGGTTCGAGGCCCTGGGCGAGCTCGTGACGGCGCTCGGCCAGCAGGGCAAGTACCCCGAGGTGAGCCGCTGGGCCGACGTCGCAAGCGCGACGGTCGCCGGCGACGACGCCCCCCACGCTCAGCGCGGGTGCCTCATCCGCGCGGCCGGTTACTTGTTGCCCGGCGGACGGTACGACGCCGCCGACGCCATCCTCGCGCGCGTGAGCGCCGAGACCGAAGACTTCGTGACGCTCGAGGCGGCGGCCGCCGCCAAGGTCCACGCCGTGCGCGCGGCGCGCGCGTTGCACAGCGGTGACCAGGCCGCCGCCATCGCGCTGTACGAGCGGGCCATCGACGCGGCGACCTCCGCGGGCGACGCGCGCATGGTCAGCGAGATGCACGGCAACCTCGCGGCCACCTGGGCCGACCTTGGCCAGCTCGACGAGGCCGAGTCGGGCCTGCGCCAGTGCCTGGCGGACGCCGAGCGCCTCGAGCTTCTGCACATTCGCGTGTGGGCCCTCCTCAACCTCGGCAACGTCCTCACGGCGAGCGGCCGCCTGGACGAGGCGCGCCGCGCCGCGACGGCGGCCCTCGAGTTCGGCCGCAAGCAAGGCGACCAGCGCCTCGAGGGCGCCGCCCTCCTCTATCTGTCGACGATCGCGTTCCTCGGCGGCGAGCTCCGCGACTCCGAGCACCGCGCGCGGCTGGCGACGGAGATTCTGCCGACGCCGCTGCAGCCCGCCGGGCTGGCCGCCCTCGCGCGCGCCGTGCTCGCCGCGGGCCGCGTCGAGGAGGCCCTCCAGCACGCGCGCCTCGCGAACGAGCGGCTGGCGACGATCGGTCACGTCGAGGACTACGAGTCGCTCGTGCGCCTCATCCTCGCCGAGGCGCTCGACGCCGCGGGCGAGGTCGGGCCGGCACGCGCCGCTCTGCGCGCCGCGCACGACCGCCTGATGGCGCGCGCCGCGCAGATCGCCAACCCCGACTGGCGGAGCGGATTCCTGACCCGCCTCCTCGACAACGCGCGCACCCTCCGCCTCGCCAGACATTGGAATTTGTAGGCCCTCGGCCTCCGAAGGCGTTCCAGGCAGGGTTTCCGGCTTGTCAACGGAGAGCGGGCGTGCGAACGGAGTTGCAGGAACGGAGCAGCCACGATATCGCTGGAGCCATGCATATCCTCGTCAATACAGGTGGCGGTGACGCGCCGGGGCTCAACGCGGTCATCCGGGCGGTGACGCTGTCCGCTTTGCGCCGGGGCTGGAAGGTCACGGGGATCAAGCGTGGGTACCACGGCCTGCTCGAGCCGTCGGGCACGGGCCTCGTCGACCTGACGCGCGACAAGGTCCGCGGCATCGCCCACCTGGGCGGCACGATCCTCGGCACCGTCAACAAGGGCCATCCCTTCGAGTTCCTCGTCACGCGCGACGGCAAGCAGATGACGATCGACATCTCCGATCAGATCATGCAGCGCTTCCGCGAGGTCAAGGCCGACGCGCTCATCGCCATCGGCGGTGACGGCGCCTTCCGCATCGCGAGCCGCTTCATCGCCAAGGGCATGCCCATCGTGGGCGTGCCCAAGACGATCGACAACGATTTGTCGCATACGCAGGCCACCTTCGGCTTCGACACCGCCGTCACGGTGGCCACCGAGGCCATCGATCGCCTGCACAGCACGGCCGAGTCGCACGAGCGCATCATGGTCGTCGAGGTCATGGGGCGCTACGCGGGCTGGATCGCCTTGCACGCGGGCGTGGCCGGCAACGCCCACGTCATCCTCATGCCCGAGATCCCCTTCGACATCGAGAAGGTGGTCGCGCGCATCAAGGCGCGCTACGGGGGCGGCCGCCGCTACTGCGTCGTCGTCGTCGCAGAGGGCGCCATCCCGAAGGACGGCGCGCTGAGCACGCTCGGCCAGGAGCTGGGACGCGAGATCCGCCTCGGCGGCCTCGCCGAGAAGGTCGGCGCCGCGCTGGAGGCGCGCACGGGCTTCGAGATGCGCTCGCTCGTGCTCGGCCACCTTCAGCGGGGTGGCAGCCCCACCCACCGCGACCGCCTCCTCGCGCTGCGCTTCGGCGCCGCCGCCGTGCGCATGGTCGAGCAGGGCAAGTTCGGCTACATCGTCGCATACCAGCCGCCGCACATGGTGCCCGTCAGCATCGACGACGCCATCTCCGTCATGAAGACCGTCCCGCTCGACTCGGACACCGTTCAGACGGCGCGCGACCTGGGCATCTGCCTCGGGGATTGAGCGCAGGAATAAGTGACGCGGCAGACGTTTTCCGGACGTGGGGGGACGTCACGGTCAGTGGCCGACGGGCGCATATTCGCAATTCGGGGTATCATGCCGCCCGGCGTCGCGGCCTATGAGCCCTCCTCAGGAACAAGATCCCACCGCCCATAGCCTGGATCCGTTCCCGGGTCGCCTCATCGCCGGGAATTTTCGGATCGAGAAGCTCATCGGGCAGGGCGCGATGGGTAACGTCTACAAGGCGGAGCAGCTCTCGCTCGGCAAGGCCGTGGCCGTGAAGGTGCTGCACGCACACCTCATGGACGACGAGAAGCTCGTCGGCCGCTTCAAGCGCGAGGCCAAGAGCGCCTCGAAGCTGAATCACTCGAACTCGATCCAGATCATCGACTCGGGTCAGGACCAAGACGGCACGCTCTACATCGCGATGGAGCTCCTCGCCGGGCGGGATCTCGCCCAGGTGATACGCGACGACTTTCCACTGCCCTTGCCGCGGGTCGTCCGCATCATGACGCAGGTCATGTCGGCCCTCGACGAGGCGCACGCCCACGGCGTCATCCACCGCGATCTCAAGCCGAGCAACATCATGCTCATCGAGCGCCGCGGCGAGAAGGACTTCGTCAAGGTGTGCGACTTCGGCATCGCAAAGGCGACCACGACCGACGGGAAGGATCTCGAGGAAGACAGCCAGCAGATGCTCACGATCCAGGGCCTCGTGTGCGGGACGCCCGAGTACATGTCGCCC
>DASZFV010000462.1:0-2937 GCA_035939455.1 Polyangia bacterium | reverse complement strand
CAGAAGCGGAGCGGCGCGCGCTCGAGGCGGCGGCGGCGCGCGCGCCGGGCTCGGCCTCGTGGCTGCGCGCCATCGGCTCGGCCATCGTGAGCGCCGCCAAGCAGGGCAAGCTCGACGTCGTCGAGGAGCAGGTCGCCCGCGTCGGCGCCGTCGAGCCGGAGCCAGCCGCGCGCGGCGCGCAGATGTCCTGCCTGGCCTGGGGCGCGACGTACCTCATCTTCGGCGGGCGCATGGCGGCCGCGGACGCCCTCATGGCGAGCGTGTCGGAAATTTCGCGCGGGCTGCCCGAGGTCGATCCGCAGGCGCAAGCGCTCATCCACCAGGTGCGCTCGTTCCGCGCGTCGGCCGCGGGAGACCTGGGCGGGTGCCTCTCGGGCCTCGAGGCAGCGCTCGTCGCCTTCGAGCAGGCCGGCGATCTGCGGAACGCCTGCATGGTCAGGCAGAACCTCGGCTACATCTACAGCGAGCTCGGCGACTTCGCGCGCGCCGAGGCGGCGCTCCGGCAGGCGCTCGCGGCGGCCGATCGGATGGGCCTCTACGAAGTCTCGGCCGTCGTTCAGCACAACCTCGGACGCGTGCTGGGCCAGCGCGGACAGATGCCCGAGGCCGCGCGGCTCGAGCGCGACGCCATCGCGAGCTTCGGCCGCCAGGGTGAGCCCCGTCTCGAGGGCGTCGCCCGCACTTACCTGTCCGAGATCCTCGTCGCGAGCGGCGAGTACGCCGACGCCGAGAAGGAGGCGCTGCTGGCCGCGGAATCTCTCCGCGTCGCGCCCTCGCTGCGCGTGGCGGCGCTCGGCGCGCTCGCGCGCGCCCGCCTCGGGCGGGGCGACGCCTCGGCCGGGCTCGAGGCGGCCGCCGAGGCCGCCGCCGAGCTCGCGGCGCTGGGCGAGATCGAGGAGGGCGAGTCGAGCGTGCGCCTCACGCACGCCGAGGCTCTCGTCCAGAACGGCGACGATGCGCAGGCCCGCGCCGCTGTCGAGACGGCGCGCGAGCGCCTGCTCGCGCGCGCCGCGCGCATCGAGGAGCCGTCGTGGCGCGCGCGCTTCCTCAACGACGTCCCCGTGAACGCGCGCATCCTCTCGCTGGCGGCGCAGTGGTCCGCGCCGCCCGCGCCCCGCGCCGCCACGGGCGAGCGCCCCCGCCGCCCGACGGGCTCGGGCCCCGTGCGCCTGCCGCCGCCCTAGCCGACGATCTGGAGGCCGGCCCTCGCGAAGTGGTGGTCGAGTTGAAGACGGGCCGGAGGCTCTCTCGCTTCACGAGCCCGGGGCGTGTTCGGATGGTCGCCGCGTGAGGTCTCGCTCGGGCGGGCTCCGATCGGAATTGTGAACTTCCGACCTCCCGTCTATTCTCTCGCCCGCCGCGCCTCCGCGGCGTAAGTAAAGGAAGAGATGGCCTCCGTCGACGTCCCGCTCAAGAGACTCCGCTTCGGTCAGACTGCGCGCAAGGACAACTGGTGGCTCATGCCGCTCGTCACCTTCGTCGTGTTCACGTCGTTCGTCGTGTACACGACCTGGGCGCTCCTTCAGGGCGAGAACTACTACTTCGGCAATTACCTCTCGCCGTTCTACTCTCCGGAGCTCTTCTCGCCGCCCGGCAAGCTCTCGCCTCACGCCTGGTTTGGCACCTGGGATTGGCCGTGGCTGCCCTTCATAAAGTACTCGCCGGCCATGCTGATCCTGGTTTTCCCGCTGGCCTTCCGCATGACCTGCTACTACTACCGCGGCGCCTATTACAAGGCGTTCTGGGCCGATCCCGTCGCCTGCACCGTCGGCGAGCCGCGCCAAGACTACCGCGGCGAGGCCAAGCTGCCGCTCATCGTCCAGAATCTGCATCGGTACGCTCTTTACGTCGCGCTGGTCTTCATCGCGCTCCTCTCAATCGACGCCTGGCACGGGCTGTGGTTCGTCGATCCGACGACGGGCGCCGAGAAGTTCGGCGTCGGCGTCGGATCGCTCGTGCTCATCGCGAACGTCGTCGGCATCGCGGGGTACACGCTCGGCTGCCACTCGCTGCGCCACCTCGTGGGCGGCGTCCTGGACACGCTCTCGCGCGCGCCAGCTCGAAAAAAAGCCTACGACTGCGTGAGCTGCCTGAACCGGCACCACCCGAAGTGGGCCTGGTTCAGCCTCTTCTGGGTGGGCATCACCGACATCTATATCCGACTCTGCGCGACCGGCGCGATCCACGACTGGAGAATCATCTGATGGCCGAGATCCAGACCCACGAGCACGACGTCCTGGTCATCGGCGCGGGCGGCGCAGGCCTGCGCGCCGCCATCGAGGCGTCGGCGGCGGGCGTGTCGGTCGGGCTCGTGTGCAAGTCGTTGCTCGGCAAGGCGCACACCGTCATGGCCGAGGGAGGCATGGCGGCCGCCATGGCCAACGTTGACGATCGCGACAACTGGCAGGTGCACTTCGCAGACACGATGCGCGGCGGCCAGTACCTCAACAACTGGCGTATGGCCGAGCTGCACGCCAAGGAGGCCCCCGATCGCGTGCGCGAGCTCGAGGCGTGGGGCGCCGTCTTCGACCGCACGAAGGACGGCAAGATCCTTCAGCGCAACTTCGGCGGGCACCGCTATCCGCGCCTCGCGCACGTGGGCGACCGCACGGGGCTCGAGATGATCCGCACGCTGCAGGATCACGGCATTCACCAGGGCATCCACGTCTATATGGAGTGCGCCGTCACGCGCCTGCTCAAGGACGGCGCGCGCGTCGCGGGCGCGCTCGGTTACGATCGCGAACGTGGCTACCTGCGCGTGTTCAAGGCCAAGGCCGTCGTGTTCGCGACGGGCGGCGTGGGGCGCGCCTTCAAGATCACGAGCAACAGCTGGGAGTACACGGGCGACGGGCAGGCGCTCGCCTACGAGGCGGGCGCCGAGCTGCAGGACATGGAGTTCGTCCAGTTCCACCCGACGGGGATGGTGTGGCCGCCGAG
>DASZFV010000461.1:0-3032 GCA_035939455.1 Polyangia bacterium | reverse complement strand
GCTTCCCGGGCGGACCGCGGCGCGCCGAGGTGCTCTTCAAGCGGGCCGAGGTGCTCGAGCGCACCGGCGACGCGTCACCGGACGGCCCGGCCGGGGTTCTGGCCGACGCGACGGCGATCTACCGGCGCGTGTGGGCGGAGGCGCCCCTCGAGGCCTGGTCCGATCGCGCGGCCGAGCGGCTCGAGGCCCTCGCGGCGACGCTGGCCGCGCCCGAGGCGAAGCTCGTGCGTACGCACACGGCCGACGAGTGGGTCACGCGCGGCATGAGCTACTTCGACCACAACCGCAACGTCGAGTCCGAGCAGGCCTTCGCGACGGCGCTCGCGGCGCCTGGCCTCGACCGCGATCTCGAGTGCCGCGCGCGCTTCCACCGCGCGCAGTCGGTCTGGAAGCAGCGCCAGCGCCCCCGCGCGGCGCCGCTCTTCGACGAAGCCGACGGCGCGTGCTTCCGCGCCGGGAACCGCGACCTGCACGCGAAGGCGCTCTATCAGGGCGCCCGCTGCTACGCGACCATGGGAGCGCGCGACCTGGCGGTCGCGCGCTACACGCGCGTCGAGGTCGAGCACGGCGACCACAGCTACGCCGACGACGCCCGCCTGCGGCAGGCCGAGCTCGCCAGCGACGCGGGCGACGACGCGACCGCCGTCGCGATCCTCGCCGAGGTGCCGAAGCGCTACCCCAAGGGTGACCTGCTCAACGAGGCGCTCTGGCGACTCGCCTTCATAGCCTTCCGCGCCGGCAAGGACGACGAGGCGCTCCACTGGCTCGACGAGAACCTGCGCCTCGTCCCGCACGAGGAGATCTGGTACGCCGAGGGCCGGGCGCTCTACTGGAAGGCGCGGGTCCTCGGACGGCAGGGAAAGCCGGCGGACGCGCGCGCTTACTACGAACGCGCCGTGCGCGAATATCCGCTGTCGGTGTACGCCTTGCTCGGGCTGACGCGGCTGCGCGCGATCGACGCCGACGCCGAGAAGGCGCTCGTGGCGTCCCTGCGCGCGGGCATCCACGACGTGCCGGCGTGGACGTTCGCCGCGCGGCCTCTCTTCGCCGATGCGGCGTTCCTGCGCGCCGTCGACCTCGCGCGCATGGGCCAGGGCGGCGACGCGCGGCGCGAGCTCGCGAAGCTCGGCCTCGCGACCTCGGCCGAAAAGCACGCGGGCGTGCGCGGCGATGGCGCCGAGGACGAGGACCTGCTTTGGATCACGGCGATCCTGCTCGATCGCGGCGGCTCGTGGGCGGCCTCGCACTCCATCCCGCGCTACGGCTTGACGCGCTACCGCCTCACATACCCGCAGGCGCTCGGCGAGGCGAAGTGGAAAATCGCCTACCCGCGCGCCTTCCCCGCGCTCGTGGCCAAGAACGCCAACGCCAACCAGCTGCCCGAGTGGCTCGAGCTCGCCATCATGCGCGAGGAGAGCGCCTTCTCGCCGCGCATCGAGTCGTTCGCGAACGCCATCGGCCTCACGCAGATGATCATCAAGACGGCCAGGCGCTTCGCGAACGGCGCCAACGTGACGCGCGATATCCTCCTCGACCCGACGAAGAACGTCGAGATCGGGGCGCGCTTCCTGGGGTTCCTGTGGAAGCACTTCAACGCCGTCCCGCCGCTCACGATCGCGGGCTACAACGCGGGCGAGGCGGCCGTCGAGCGCTGGCTCGGCGAGCGCGGGAACCTCGCCATGGACGAGTTCATGGAGACCATCCCCTACGACGAGACGCGGAACTACACAAAGCGCGTGCTCGCCTCGTACTTCGCCTACTCTTGGCTCTACGGCGAGGCGCCCGTGCCCGCCGTGCCGCTCGCGGTGGCGCGCCCTGCCGGCGGCGAGAAGAAGATCCTGCCCGCGTCGACGAGCCCCGCGGCGGCGACTCCTTAGGGGCCCGTTTGCGTGAGACACACGGGTCATGCCGGGGCCTCCACGCTCTCCACCACGCCTCGCGACCTTCGGTCGCGCCCCTCTAGGCCTATTTCTTCTTCTTGCGCCCGCCGAAGAGGCCGGTCTTTTCCGGCGCGACCTGTTCGCCGCCGGCCTGGGCGTACGCGCGCAGGTGCTGCTCCTCCTCGGCGGAGAGCGCCTTGGGAACGACGAGCTTGAGGTGGGCGACGATGTCGCCGTTGCCGCGGCCCTCGAGGCGCGGCATGCCCTGGCCGCGCAAGGTGACCGTGTCTCCCGGCTGCGAGCCGGCGCGGACGTCGATCTCGGATTCGCCCGACAGCGTCGGCACGCTGACGCGCGCGCCGAGGGCGAGCTGAGGGAAGCTCACGTTGATCTCGGCGTGCAGGTCCGCGCCGTCGCGCTCGAAGCGGTCGTCCTCGGCGACGCGCAGCACGACATAGAGGTTCCCCGTCGGACCGCCGCGCGGGCCCGCCTCGCCGCGCCCCGCGAGGCGCAGCGTCGAGCCGTCCTCGACGCCCGGCGGGATCGTCACCTGCAGCGTCTCCTCTTGCGCCTCGAAGCCCGCGCCCTCGCAGGTCGGGCACGGCTTCCGGATGACGCGGCCATCGCCCCGGCACACGGGGCAGGTGGTCTGGATCATGAGGAAGCCCTGCGAGTGCATGACCTGCCCGCGCCCGCCGCACTGCTGGCACACCTCCGGCTCGGTTCCGGGGGTGGCGCCGCTGCCGCCGCAGGTGGCGCACGGCACGCGGCGCGCGACCTTGACGTCCTTCTTCGCGCCCGTGGCGGCCTCCAGCAGCGTGAGGACGATCGACGTCTCGACGTCCGCGCCCCGCGCGGGCCCGCGTCGCGCGCCGCCCCGCTGGCCGAAGATGTCGCCGAAAATGTCGCCGAAGGCCGCGAAGATGTCGCCCACGTCGCCGAAGCCCTGGCCCATGCGCGCGCCCGGGCCGGCGTGACCGAAGCGATCGTAAAGCTGCCTCTTCTCGGGATCGCAGAGCACCTGGTAGGCTTCGGAGGCCTCCTTGAACTTCGCCTCCGCCTCGTGGTTGCCCGGGTTGCGGTCGGGGTGCAGCTCCATGGCGAGCTTGCGGTAGGCGCGCTTGAGCTCGGCGGCGTCCGCGCCACGCGCGA
>DASZFV010000460.1:0-10600 GCA_035939455.1 Polyangia bacterium | reverse complement strand
GCCGCAGGCAGAGGCCGATCATCGCGAACGGAGACCCCGCGCCCAGCGAGTCGCCGATGCCGAAGAGGATCTCGGCCTCCTCGTCCTGCGCGACGACCCACTCGACGAACTCTTGCCGCAGGCGGGACTTGCCCACGCCGGCCGCGCCCGTCACGAGCACGGCCGACGCCACCCCTTCGGCGATCGCGCTCGTGAAGAGGTTGGAGAGCATCGACATCTCGCGCCCGCGGCCCACGAAGTCGGACGCCTTGCCGAGAAGGTTGCGCTTGACGCCGAAGACATCGCGCTCGGCGCGCAGGAACGACGTCGTGCCGTCGCGCCGGATCTCGAAGCGCGCGTCGAGCAGGTCCGTCGCCATGTCGTCGAGCCGGATGGCGCCGGCCGCCGTGCCACGCAGGAGGCGCATGCCGTTGTCGATCACCTCGCCGACGATCGACCAGGCTGAGAAGCGGCCCGGCCCCGTCGCCACGACGAGGGGCACGCTGGGCAGCTCGGCGCGAACGGCGAGCGCGCAGCGCGCCGCGCGCGCCGCTTGATCGTTGGGCTTGCCCGCGTCGGGCAGGACGATGACGACCGACCCGTCGGGCAGCGGGTGCATGCGCGCGCCGTGGATGCGTTGAAGGTCCTCCTCGAGATCCTCGACGCACCCGAGCGAGGGTGTGGGCGCGGACGGCGTCCGTCGCCCGTCGGCACGCACGCCGAGGGGCGGCGTCGAGCCATACCAGCGCTGCTCGGACGTGGGCGACGGCCCGGCGATGACGACGCAGGCGATGCGCTGCTCCGTGGCCGTAAGGGCCGGCTGAGGCCGCCGGCGCGCGTCCGTCGTCGTCATGGCTCCCACCCCGCCGAGGTCGATGCCCTCGAGCGCCTCGATGACGGCTCGCGCGTCAACGAGACGCTTGGCGGGGTCCTTGGCGAGCATCCGCGCCACGACCTCGTCGAGCGCCGCCGGGATGCCGGGCGCGATGTCCCGGGCGCGCGGCGCGTCTTGCAACAAGATCTTCGCGAGCAGCGCCGTCGCCTCCTCCGCCTCGAATACGGCGCGGCCCGTGAGGCACTGGAAGAGCACGCACCCGAGCGAGAACACGTCGGCGCCGGGCTTGATGTCGCGCGCGCCGCGCACGAGCTCGGGCGCCATATAGCCCGGCGTGCCGATGACCGAGCCCGTGAGGGTCAGCTTGCGGCCGCCGCGGGTCAGGCGCGCGATCCCGAAGTCGAGCACCTTGAGCCGCCCGATCGACTTGCCGGGCAGGAAGAGGTTCTCGGGCTTGACGTCGCGGTGGACGATGCCGCGCGCGTGCGCGTACGCGAGCGCCTCGGCCGCGCGCCGGGCCATCGCGACGGCGTCGACGAGCGCGAGCGGCTGCCGGTCGAGTCGCGTCGCGAGGTCCTCGCCCTCCAGCCACTCCATGGCGATGAAGTGGTCGCCGCCCTCGACGCCGTGCGCGATGTAGCGGACGATCGCGGGGTGGGTGAGGTCGGCCAGGATGGCCGCCTCGAGATCGAACCGCTCGGCCTCGCGCAGCTCCCGGCCCGTGAGAATCTTCACCGCGACGGTCGCGCCGTCGGTGATGTCGCGGGCGCGATAGACCGCGCCCATTCCTCCGGCGCCGGCGAGGTGCTCCAGGTAGAAGCGGCCCGCTACGGCTTTCCCGATCACCTTCCCGGCTTCGGCAGAAAGACCGTCACGCTTTCGCGATAAGTCTCGGGCCGGAACGCCTTTCCGCTCGTGCTGCAGAAGTCGAACTGTCCGTTCGGGCCTTCAAAAGCACACGCGCTCGCACATGAGCCCACCACGTCCATGGGGCAGTCGTCGAGGGAATCACCGCACACGCGCTGGTCGCCCGTCTGACCGGGAGACAGGCAGGCGAAGAGCGGCTGGCCCTTCGCGAAGACGTTGCCGTAGTAGGTCGCCTCGCGCACCGGGTACGCATCGGCTTCGTCGCGCGAGGTGCGCAGGGCGCCGTTCATGCCGCGCAGCGAGATCATGCGCTCGATGCCCAGGTGGTCGACGCGCGCGAGCACGCAGCCGGTCACCCAGCGCTGACACGACTCGTCGCAGGAGCCGCCGTCCTCGCCCCACTGCGGCTCCATGCCCAGCAATCCAGGATAGGTGTACGACTGGCCATCGACATTGATCGTGACGCTCTTGTCGTCGGGCAACGCGCAGGAGACGACGTACTTCAGGAACTGCCGAGCGAGCGGATCACGGAGCGCGTTCGCCGCCAAGGCATTCGCCGCCAAGGCGTTCGCCGCCAAGGCGTTCGCCGCCAGCGCGTTCGCCGCCAGCGCGTTCGCCGCCAGCGCGTTCGCCGCCAAGGCGTTCGCCGCCAGCGCGTTCGCCGCCAGCGCGTAAGAGCTCGTCTCCCCGATGTCCTCCGTGGGACCGCCACACGCCGCCGCCGAAAGAGCCAGCAGCCCAACGCCCAGGAACCAGAAATCCCCTTTTCGCGCCATGATCGGAGAATCGGACTGTCACGTCCTTTCCTTAAGCCTACTTACGATAAAAAATAGCGTTACTTTATGTATTTGAAATTACGCTATTTTTCTAGATGTATCTTCCGCGACGCGAGAGGCCAGCGCGCGGATCTCTTCGTCCAAGATGCCCTTTTGGCGATCGGCGAGAGCCGAGAACTGGCGGTAGACCTCGTCGAGCTGGGCGCGATCGAGCGCGACGCCGAGCTCGTCGCAGCGGGCCTTGAGCGCGTGGCGGCCGCTGTGCTTGCCGAGGACGAGCCGGCTCTCGGGTACGCCGACCGTCTTCGGATCGATGATCTCATAGGTCGTGCGCTCCTTCAGGTAACCGTCCTGGTGGATGCCGGCCTCGTGCGCGAAGGCATTGCGCCCGACGATTGCCTTGTTCGGCTGCACGCCAACGCCGATGATCTCCGTGAGCAGCTGGCTCGCCGGAAAAAGTTGCGTCGTCTCGATGCCGACCTCGTAGGGCATGCGATCGCGCCGCGTGCGCAGCGCCATGACGACCTCCTCGAGCGAGCAGTTGCCTGCGCGCTCGCCGATGCCGTTCACCGTGCACTCGATCTGACGCGCGCCGTTCTGGACGGCGGCCAGCGAGTTCGCGACGGCCAGGCCGAGGTCGTCGTGGCAGTGGACGCTCACGACGCCCGAGGACCCGAGGGCGCGCGCCACGCGGGCGATGAGGGCGCCGTACTCGTCGGGCAGCGAATACCCGACCGTGTCGGGGATGTTGACGGTGCCGGCGCCCGCGGCGACGACGGCCTTGGAGACGCGCTCGAGGTAACCGACCTCGGTGCGCGCGCCGTCCTCGGCCGAGAACTCGACGTCGTCGACGTACTTGCGCGCGAGCTCGACGGCGCGACAGGCCTCTTCGAGGACCTGGTCTTGCGTCTTCTTGAGCTTGTGCTTGAGGTGAATCTCGCTCGTCGCCAGGAAGGTGTGGATGCGCGGCGCCCCGGACCTCGACCTCTCGAGCGCCTGCGCGGCGCGCTCGACGTCCGCCGGCATGCATCGGGCGAGCGCCGCCACCTTGACGTTCACCTCGGCGCCCACGATCCGCACGGCCTCGAAGTCGCCCTCGGACGCGATGGGAAAGCCCGCCTCGAGGACGTCCACGCCGAGCTCTGCGAGCTTGTGCGCCATGCGCACCTTCTCCGGTACGGTCATGCTGCAGCCGGGTGACTGTTCGCCGTCGCGAAGCGTGGTGTCGAAGATGATGACGCGGTTCGAAGGGACCTGAGGCATGCAGGCAATTTGATGCCCCGCGCTCGATACGGCAAATTAATAATTATAGCCCAGCCGATAAGCTACACTTATGAGACGCTCGACGCTGGCGGCCCCCATGGATCTCTACGCCCTGCAGGTTTTCCAGACCGTCGTCGCCGAGCGCAGCTTCTCGCGCGCCGCCGAGAAGCTCTTCCGGACGCAGCCGGCCATCTCGCTCGCCGTGCAACGCCTCGAGAGCGACGTCGGCGAGAAGCTCCTCGATCGCTCCCAGAAAGAGCTGCGCCTCACCGACGCGGGACGCACAGTCCTCGACCACGCGCGCCGCTTCGAGAACGTGCGCCGCGGGCTCGAGGACGCGCTCGCCGAGCTGCGCGACAAGTCCGCGGGCCGCCTCAGCATCGGGGCCAACGAGTCGTCGATCCTCTATCTGCTCCCGCACCTCGAGCGCTTCCGGCGCCTCTTCCCCAAGATCAAGGTGCAGGCGCGGCGCAGCCAGTCGAGCAAGATCCCCGCGGAGCTCCTGCACGGCGATCTCGAGCTCGGCGTAGTCAGCTACGATCCGGGCGACGACCAGCTCGTCTCGAAGGTCATCTTCACCGACGCGCTCACGTTCGTCGTCTCGCCCGAGCACCGGCTGGCGCACCGCAAATCGGTCACCATCGGCGAGCTCGGTCAGGAGACGTTCATCGCGCACAACGTGGTCTCGCCCTATAGAGAGGCCGTGTTACGCGAATTCCGGCGTCACAAGGTCACGCTCAACATGGACGTCGAGATGCCGACGCTCGAGACCATCCGCCGCTTCGTGCAGAGCAACGAGGGCGTGGCCTTCCTGCCGCGCATGTGCGTGCAGCGCGACGTCGAGCGCGGGCTCCTGCGCGAGGTCACCGTTAAGGAGCTGCACGTCGAGCGCAAGGTGCGGCTGCTGCACGCCAAGACGCGCACGCTCTCGCACGCCGCGCGCGCCTTCCTGGACGTCGTGCAGGGACACGCGTAGCTTCCGGGGATGGCGAAATCACCCTGCCCCATCTCGAAGACCCAGTTCCTCGACAAGGCCGAGCCGGTCAAGGTCACGATCGGGACGTCGGACCTCGTGGCCGACAAGCGCGAGTTCTCGACGGGCTCCTTCGGCTGGTACTACAACGGCAAGACGACCATCACCGTCGACGGCAAGCTGCTCTCGGTCCAGGTCGGCCTGAACCTCACGGTCGTCGGCAGCAAGGAAGCCGACCGGTAACGCCGGGTCGCACACTTCATTCCATCGGCGTCAAAATCGTTCGGGAGCATGCGCCTTTCCCGTGCAAGGTCGATCGCGAGGACGTAAATTGTATGGGCGTCTCTCGTGACTGGAAGACACTCGACAGTCGGTGACGGGTCTGCGCGCGGTTCGGCCGCACGCCTCGCGGCCCGCATAGCGGCCCGCAAGGCAGACGCGAGCTGGCGGCCGTCGCATGGCGCGCGCCGCTACGGCATTCATCTGCGGCGCTTCGCGGGACCGGCGGCGTACGCCGAGACGCTCGGTCACCTGCGCATCGCACATCTCACCGACCAGCACATGGGGCGCATCACGCCGCTCGGCGTGCAGCGCGCCGCCGTCGAGATGACGAACGCCGAGAAGCCAGATCTCGTCGTGCTGACAGGCGACTTCGTCTGTCACAGCCAGCTCTATCTCGATCAGGTGACCGACGTGGTGCGCGCCTTCGAGGCGCCTGTGATCGCGGTGCTCGGAAATCACGACCACTGGTCGGGCGCCGACGAGGTGCAGCTCGCGCTCGAGCGGGGTGGCGTCGAGGTGCTCCGCAACCGCCACACGATCATCACGCTGCGCGGCGAGCGGTTGCAGGTCGTCGGCCTCGACGACGCGTACACGGGCCACGCGCGCCGCGACGAGGCGATCAAGGGCCTGCGCAAGGATCTGCCGACGCTGGGCCTCTCGCACATCGCCGAGGAGGCGGACGGCTTGTGGCGCGCGGGCGTGCCGCTCGTTCTGTCCGGGCACACCCACGGTGGCCAGGTCACCGTGGCGCGCCTGCACGAGCTCGCCGTCGGCATGATCGCGGGGCACAAGTACGTCCACGGTCTCTACGGTTCGCGCGCGCCGCGCCGCCACGGGCACGAGCCGCACGGCGCCGTCTACGTGGGCGCCGGCATCGGCGCCGCCGTCATCCCCTTGCGCCTCGGTGATCGGGGGCGTCGCGAAGTGACGATGTTCGAGCTCGGCTGCGAGCCCGGTGACTTCGCCGAGCACCACGCCGCCCAGGAGCCGCTGCGCGGCCGCAAGCCGACGCCGGAGCAGATCCAGCGACGCGCCGCGGCCGTCGTGCGCAAGCGCCTCGACCGCGAGCGCCGCCTGCGCTTCGGCTCCGACTAGGAGCGCGCCCGGGCGTCGGCTCGGCGGCTTCTGCGCGGGCGGCGGCCCGCCCTCGGGCTACGCCTGCCCGCTGAAGGCGGCTTCTTTTTTTACGCAACGAATTAACCTTTTTTTTCTTTTCGGGCTATGGTCCGGCCCAGATATCCCGGGGCCTATGTAGTCGCCCCACCTACTCGACAAGGAGCATGAGATGTTGAAGAAGCTTTTGATCCCCTCTCTCGTCTTCGCGGCTTCGGTCGCTATCGGCTGCAGCAGCAGTAGCTCGACGCCCAAGGACGGCGGCACGGCGGGCGGCACGGCCGGTGGTACGGCTGGCGGCACGGCCGGTGGTACGGCTGGCGGCACCGCGGGCTCGGCGGGCGGTACGGCGGGCGCGGCCGGTGGTACGGCGGGCGCGGCCGGCGGTACGGCGGGTGCGGCGGGCGGTACGGCGGGCGCCGCTGGCAGCACGGCCGGCCACGATGGCGGCACGGACGCGACGGGCGCGGCCGGCTCGGACGGAGGCACCGACGGGGGCACGGCCGGAACGGGTCCCGACATCAACGGGCTCAAAGGAATGTGTGCGCAGAAGCGTAACGACACGAATAGCGCGACGCCGTTCGCCGCCGACGACTTCTGCGCCTTGTATGCCTCCGTTTGCGGAGCTGACACCTTCACCGGAATGCTGACGACCGCCGACTGCGTGACGACGTACACGAGCTGGGCCTCGAAGAAGGTCATGGGCATGACCACCGTCGGCGAGCAGAACTGCACGAGCTATCACCTCTGCAACGCGGAACTGGGCGGCGCGAACGTCGGCACTCACTGCCCGCACGCCGCGGGCACAGCGCTCTGCGTCCCCGCGAACTAGCGGGCGGTTATCAGTCTTAGGGCGTCCCTCCGGGTCACCGGGCGGACGCCCTTTTTTTGTCCGAGCTGATTCGCGCCGCTCCTTTGAATCGCGAGCCGGTCGGTTTACGCTGAATGCATGCGATCCATGACTGGACTCTGCCTCGCCGGCGGAGTGGCTCTCATCGCGATACAGGCCTGTGAGGACGATAGCCTCTACAAGGCCGGCCCCACGCTCAAGGTCACCTACGCCGACGGCGGCACCGGCACGAGCGGGAAGGCCGATGGCGCGAGCGATGCCGCCGTCGACGGCCCGTCGGCGGCGGCCGACGGCAGCGCCGCGGGGAGCCACGGCAGCGCGGGCACGGCCGGCGGAGGCGGCGCGGGTGCGGGCGGCGCGGGCACGGGTGGCGCGGGTGCCGGTGGCGCGGGTGCCGGCGGCGCGGGCACGGGCGGCAAGGGCGGAGCGGGCGGCAGCGCCGGTGCCGCGGGAGCGGGCAACGCGGGCGCGGGCGGCGCTGCGGGCGCAGCAGGCGCGACCGCCACGCCCGATGGCGGCGGCGCCGACACGCTCGACGGCGGCGGCTAACGACGAACGAAGGGGTCTGGCTCGCGCCCCGGAAACTTGTGGGACCGCGAGATCCCGTCGTACACTGCGGCGCAATTCGCCGTTTAACTTTCCCCGCGGAGGCGCTCTCCATGCTCAAGAGGCTCTTGGTCCCGACGTTGGTTCTGACGCTCGCCGGCTTCGTGTTCACGGGCGCCGGATGTCACGACAGCAGCGGCAACGGCACCAACACGCCGACGGGCACGGCCGGAAAAGGAGGCGCTGACGGCGCTGCGGGCGCCGCAGGCACCGACGGCGCTGCGAGTGACGCCACCGATGCGCCGGCCGGCGACACGACCGGCGACACGGCAACGGAGGGCGGCGCGCCCGACGCGGGCAGCGGCGATACGGCGAGCGACGCACATGGCGACAGCGCGACCGACGCAGGTGGCGACGTCAGCCTCGAGGTCGGGCCCGACCTCGGGCTCGACCTCGGCGTCGGCAACTGACGCGCCCGCGTGCGGCGATCCTGCCGATGGTCGACCTGGGGCTCGATCTCGGCGTTGGCAACTGACGCGCCCGCGTGCGGCGTCCTGTCCGATGGTTCCGCCCGAGATGGCTCCCGGCCGGCCAACCCGCGCGCGCGGGCGCCAAACCCGCTACGGCGCGTTGTCGATGCGGATGTCGTCGTAATAGAAGACGATCGGCGTCGTGCTCGCCGAGTACCAGCCGAACGGCGACTGCACCTTATCGTAGGTCACGCCCGTGAGCGGAAGCGAGAGCTTCTGCCAGGCCTGGCCCGCGGGGAGCGTCGGCGTGAACAGGTCGATTTGGTCCGTCCCCCAAAGATTGAAGGTCACGGCCTCGCCGCCCACGTCTCCCGCGACCTGCGCCGTCATCTTCATGGCGCCCGGGGGCACGTGAGGCGCCAACGTCGGATCGAAGCTCGGCCGGCCATCGTTCGGAATGGCCGGGATGAGCCCGACTGAAGCGTGGGTCGAGCCTCCGTCGGCGGCGACGGGCGTGTACGTGATCTTGAAGCAGTCGCCGATGGCGCCCGCGACGCGGTTCGCGCAGGGCCCCGTCGTCGGTTTCGTCGTCGTCTGATCCTCGATCGTGATGGGGGCGGGCTTGGCCGTGAACTGGCTCACCGTGGTCGGGTCGCCGTCCCAACCCGACGGATACCAGTACGCCGTCACCGCGACGGGAAGCGCCGAGGTCGTGATCGACCTGTCGACCGGGGCCGGGCTCGTGCCCGCGGCGCCCGCGCTCGAATCACCGGCGGCGCCCGTCGAGCCGCCGTTGCCGCCGCCGCTGTCGCCGGCGCTGCCGTCCGTCCCCGTGCCGCCCGCCGTCGATCCGGCGCTGCCGGCGCTGCCGGCGCTGCCGGCGCTGCCCGCCGCGCCCGTCCCGGCCGTGCCCGTCCCCGTCGCGCCTGCGCCACCTGTGGTCCCGGGAGGCGCCTTGTAGGGCGACGAGCTCGAGCAGGCCACGTTCGCCACCATCACGCCGACGACGAAGTAGATCGCGACGCCGTTGAAAAATCGTGAGAAATGAGTCTGGAACATTTGGATCCTTTCAATAAGTAAGGCCGAGCGCAGCCATGACGTGCCACCCTCTCGCCACGTCGAATCGCGCGGAAAGATATCCAGCGACCCGATCGCCGTGTTGCGCTCGGGGCCCCACGAATGCACGTGCCGCCCCGGCTGGGTGGGGCGAGAGCCGCCGTGCCGCGCATCAAGGCGGGATCGGAGGCCGTCGATGGATTACGCGGCGATACGCCCGACCAGTCGAGCCAGGCATCCGACATGTGTGTCGGTCCGTTGCGCTCGAGCCCCAGCAAACGCACAAGCCGCCGGAAGTTCTGGCGTGCTGGCCGACTCTATTCCAATAAACAAGGCACGGCACGTTCGGGCGAGTGGGGCCGGCGTCGTCCTCAGCTCTCAAGAACCGTGCTCTCCGTCGGAGGTCTTCGAAATGTTTTTGCTCCGCCCCCGCGTCCCGAACGTCGCCTCGCGTCGCGGCCGAGGGCTGCGCACGTCCGTCGTGCTGCTCGAGGTGTGCGCGTTGTGGGCGGCGGGTTGCGTCGCTGGGAGCGGCCACGGCGGCGGCGCAGCGGGCGGCGCTGGCGCCGAAGCGACCGGTGGAATGGCCGGGGTCGGAACCGGGAAGGCCGGTGCCGGCCCGCTCGCGGGGACCGGCGGCGGAAGCCCGACCGGAGCGGCCGGCGCGGGCTCGGCCGGGCCCTGTATGGCGGGCGAGGCGAATGCGCTCCAGTTGCCGGCGAACTTCTACCCGCTCTGCGGCTCCTGCCACAGCGCCTTCGGCCCCTCGGGCAACCCGGCCGTGCCCAACCTCTTCACGTACACGGCCAGCGCCCAGGGGACGGCGACGGCCTTCCTGGGCCAGGTGCGCGCGCCGCAAGGCGGGACACTCATGCCGCCGTTCACGGCGCAGCAAATCGCCGACGGCGACGTGCAAAAGATCTACGAATACTTCAAGGCCGGCGCTCCGATCGGAGCGCCGACGTGCCCCGACGCGAACGGCATGTCGAGCGCCAACCTCGGCGCCTGCTCAGGCATGGCGTTGTCATACGCGCCCCTCTTCACGCCCACGTCGACGCCGGCGATGCCCGTCTCTTATATCGACGCAACGTCAAAGCACCTCATCTTCCGGGGCGCGGGCCGCGTGCGCTTCCGCCACGAGATGGAAGACTCGTTCGCGATCTATCACGACCATTACTTCGATGACCGGACGTTCTCGTACATCCTCGACGACAGCATCCCGGCGGGCGGGTCCACGATCACCGTGACGTTCTTGGCGATCGCCGACCAGTACTACAGCCCGCAGATGTCGGCGAGCCTGCAGCAGGGCGGGGCCGATCTGAACATCCGCGCCTGGAAGATCTACGGCGGCATCGACGGCAACGCCTTCGCGACCAACGCGGGGGGCGCCGCGCACAACGTGCTGCCGACGAGCTGCGCCGATCCAAACGGCCCGACCTGCGACACGACGAAGTACAGCTACGTCATCAGCCGGAACGATCGCGACCGTCGCCCCATCCAGATGGGCGACCAGCTGCAGGTCGAGTTCGGCATCTTCCTCGCGCGCTACCCGTCGGCGATGGGCAGCCACGTGAGCAACATCCTCCCGCT
>DASZFV010000459.1:0-3818 GCA_035939455.1 Polyangia bacterium | reverse complement strand
CGCAGCAATCGGCCGAGCGCGGCCACCTCGCGCTCGGCGAGGTCGACGACATGAACGCCTATGTCATGGGCGGCATCTCGGGGCACGCCGGGCTGTTCTCCGACGCCGAGGCGCTGTCGTCCATCGCGGGCGCGCTCGTCGCGGCGTGGAAGGGCGCGGAGCCCGTCACGAAGGACGGCCGCGAGCTCGTCGCGCGCGACGTCATCCGCGAGTTCTGGGGGTCCGCGCGCGTGCCCGGCTCGACTTGGCGGCTCGGGTGGGACGGCCCGGCGCCTCGAGACTCGCAGGCGGGGACGCGCCTGTCCCGCGGGGCCGTCGGGCACCTCGGCTTCACGGGCTGCTCGCTGTGGATCGATCCCGACCGCGAGACCTGGATCGTCCTGCTCGCCAACCGCGTCCATCCGACCGTCCCCGAGCAAGACCGGCTCCGTGCTTTTCGTCCCGCGCTCCACGACGCCGCCCTCGACGCCCTCGGATATGAAGCGTAGCCGGACCGCGGTGGTCTTCTGCAGCTCGGTCTCGGCCTCGCATCGAGTAGAATCCTTGTGAAGATGACGCGACCCAGGTTGGCTCTCGCGTGCCTCGGCGGCGCGGCCCTCAGCTGCGCGCACCCGGCGCCACGCGGGCCCGTGGCGACCTCAAAGGCAGGTTCGACGCAAGCCTCGGCGAACTGCGGCGAGGCATCCGCCCCGTATCTGGCCGAGGTGTGCGCGATGGGTGAGCCTTCGCTGGCGGTGGCGGGTCCCGAGACGTACCGCTTCGTCTGGACGAGGCACCTCCGCAATCCCGTCGCCGTGCGAGTCACGCGCGTCGGCGCGGACGTGGCCGTCGTGATGGTCGAGCTCGACGCGCACGACCCTTCGGCGAAGCGCCGCCACGAATTCGTCGCGGATGGCGAGGTGTGGGCCGCGCTCCATCGGCACCTCGAGGCGGCCGACTTCTGGAACCTCGCGGGCGACCCCGGGGAGGACGAGCGCGGCCTCGACGGCGCCGACTGGGTGATCGAGGGCCGGCGCGGCGGTCTTTACCATTCCGTGATCCGCTGGGAGCCGAAACCGGGGCCGTTCCGGGAGGCCTGCGAGGACCTCATCAAGGTGTCGGGCGCGTCGTTCCCCGCGGAGATCCGTTGAGCGGCCTGCGCGCGCCCGTGGGCGTCGCAGTCGAGGTCTCGACGGACGCCGGCGCCGACGGGCGCCGCGTGTTCCGGCTCGCGGCGAGCGTCGGCGAGGACGGTGTGCGGCTCGTCCGCGCGGCGCCGTTCGAGGTCGGCCGCCCCGTCGCCGTGCGCTTCGTCCTGCCCGCGGGCGAAGCAGTCACGACGCGCGCCGAGGTGTTGCCCGCCGACGGCGACGACGAGCGCGAGCAGGAGGGCGCGGGAGGCCGTGAGCTCTCGTTCATCGAGCCGTCCGCCGAGACGCGCGCCGCGATCCGCGCCTACGTGCGCGACCGGCTGAGCCTGCCGGAAGGATGAACCCATGATCGACAGGAAGCCGGGATCCCCAACGACGCCCACCGAGCGGCTCGCCGCCATGGAGCGCGAGGCGCTCGAGGGCGGCGGCGCTGAGCGCATCGCGCGCCAGCACAAGGCGGGCAAGCTCACGGCGCGCGAACGCGTCGAGCTCTTGTGCGATCCGGGCTCGTTCGTCGAGATCGGGAAATTCGTCACGCACCGGGGCACGGACTTTGGCATGGCCGCCAACAAGGTCCTCGGCGACGGCGTCGTCACGGGCTATGGCACGGTGAGTGGCCGCACGATCTTTCTTTTCGCCCAAGACTTCACGGTCTTCGGCGGCTCGCTGTCGGAGGCCTACGCCGGGAAGATCTGCCGGGTCATGGACCTCGCCATGAAGGCGGGCGCGCCCATCGTAGGCCTCAATGACTCGGGCGGCGCCCGCATCCAGGAGGGCGTGGCCTCGCTCGCCGGATACGCGGAGATCTTCCTGCGCAACACGCTGGCGTCGGGCGTCGTGCCCCAGCTGTCGGCCGTCCTGGGGCCGTGCGCGGGGGGCGCCGTCTACTCGCCCGCCATCACGGACTTCATCTTCATGGTCGAATCGTCGAGCTACATGTTCATCACGGGCCCGGACGTCATCCGCGCCGTCACCCACGAGGAGGTGACCAAGGAGGATCTCGGCGGCGCGCACACGCACGCGGCGCGCTCGGGTGTGGCGCACCGCGCCTTCGCCGACGAGCCGTCGTGCCTGGAGGCGATCCGCGACCTGCTGACCTACTTGCCCCAGAACAACCGGGAGGATCCGCCGCGCCGGCCCACGCGCGACCGGCCCGACCGCGAGGACGCCGAGCTCGATGCGCTCATCCCCCTCGATCCGGCCAAGCCCTACGACATGCGCACGCTGCTCGCGCGCGTCGTCGACGATGGCCGCCTCCTCGAGATCCAGCCCGAGTACGCGCCCAACATCATCGTGGCCTTCGCGCACCTCGACGGGCGCAGCGTGGGGCTCGTCGCGAACCAGCCGGCGCACCTCGCGGGCTGCCTGGACATCGCAGCCTCGGTCAAGGCGGCGCGGTTCGTGCGCTTCTGCGACTGCTTTAACATCCCGCTCCTCACGTTCGTCGACGTGCCGGGTTTTCTGCCTGGCACGGCGCAAGAGTTCGGGGGCATCATCAAGCACGGCGCCAAGCTGCTCTACGCGTTCGCCGAGGCCACGGTGCCCAAGCTCACCGTCATCACGCGCAAGGCCTACGGCGGCGCCTACGACGTCATGTCGTCGAAGCACATTCGCGGCGACGTCAGCTTCGCGTACCCCGGGGCGGAGATCGCCGTCATGGGACCCGAGGCGGCCGTGGGCATCGTGTTCCGCGAGGAGCTCGCCAAGGCGGCCGATCCCGCGGCGGCGCGGGCGCAGTACCTAGCCGAGTACCGCGAGAAGCTCGCCAATCCCTACACGGCGGCGAGCCTGGGTTACATCGACGAGGTCATCCGGCCGCGCGAGACGCGGGCCCGCCTCGCGCGCGCGCTCACCGCCGTGGGGACGAAGCGCGACTCGAATCCGCCCAAGAAGCACGGGAACATCCCCTTGTGACGACGGCCCGCCGAAGATGGCTCGTACCGGCCCTCGGCGTGCTCGTCGTCGCGGGCTGCGCGACCGGGCCGCGGGCCGTGACGAGGCTCGTCGGGGACAGGATCGTCGTGACGCGCGCCGTGAGCCCCGAGGCGTACGAGCACGTCGCGCGCGCGCTCCTCTACGAGGAGGAAGAGCGCTGGGAGGATGCGGCCGCCGAGCTGCAACGCGCGCTGCCGTTCGACGAAGACGCCGCCGAGGTGCGCGCTGAGCTCGCGGAGCTGTTCGTGCGCCTCGGACGTTTCGACGACGCCGCCGGGGAGATCGAGCGCTCGCTCGAGACCGCGCCGAGCGTCGAGGGCTACCTCGCGCGCGCGCACCTCGCGGACGCGCGGCACGACGGCGGGGCCGCGCTCGAGGCGCTGCGCAGCGCCGTCGGCGCGGCGCTCGCCGACGAGAATCCGGAGGCCATCGAGCGCGCGGACCTCGAGCTCGCCGAGGCGGAGATCGGCGCGCTCGACCTGCCGGCCGCGCTCGAGACGCTGCGCGCGCTCGAGCGCGCCGCGCCCGAGACGCTGCGCGGCCGCGTGCAGCACGCGGCGCTCGCCTGGGCCTTGGGCGCGCTCGACGAGAGCGAGACGGCGCTCGGTGGCGCGCTCACGCGCGAGCCCGCCGACGTCGAGGCGCGCCTCCTGCTCGGAGAGCTGCAGGCGGCCTCGGGCCGCGCCGCCGCCGCGAAGGCGGCCTTCCTCGAGGCCGTCGAGCGCGCCGACGCGCCGCTGCAGATCGCGGACG
>DASZFV010000458.1:0-2926 GCA_035939455.1 Polyangia bacterium | reverse complement strand
GAGCAGGTGGGCTCGGGCGCCGGTTTCCGCGAGGCCTTCGCGTCGCGGCGTTGCTTCGTCGTCACCGACGGCTTCTACGAGTGGCCGGGCAAGGGCCAGGCGCCCTTCCTCTTCCACCGCGCGGATGACGGCCTCGTGCTGCTCGGCGGTCTCTTCCAGCGGCCGCGCGGCGTCGACGTCCACCCGCGCTTCACCGTGCTCACGACGCGACCCAATGGTCTCGTCGCCCGCGTGCACGATCGCATGCCCGTGATCGTCCCGCCGCCGCAGCTCGACCGGTGGCTCGGCGAATCGCCCGCGGACGCCGCCGCGCTCATCGCGCCCGCGCCCGAGGAGGCGCTAACGGCGACGCGCGTCTGGAAGCACGTCAACAACGTTCGCAACGACGATCCCGACTGTGTCGGGGCCGCGGAGCCCGCGTGAGCGAGGCGTTCACGAAGGGCGAGGAGCTCGAGATCGTCGACGTCGGCCGGGACGATTGATGTAACATCCGAGCTCGCCGAGCCTCACAAGCGGCGAGACATGAAACTTTCCGGCAAGTCGGTTCTCGTGACGGGCGGCGCCTCGGGCATCGGCCAGGCCATCGCGCTGGCTTGCGCCTCCGAGGGCGCAGACGTGGCGATCACCTACGCGACGAGCGATCCCGCGGAGACCACGCAGCGCATCCAGGCGGCGGGTGGCAAGGCGCTCGCACTCGAGGCCGATCTTCGCCGCGAGGAGGACTGCGAGAGCATCGTCAAGAGGACGCTGTCGACCTTCGGGGATCTCGACGTCCTCGTCGCGAACGCGGGTGGCCTGATCAAGCGCAGCCGCGCCGTCGAGACGTCGCTCGAGGTCTGGAATGAGGCGCTCGCGCTCAACCTCACGAACACCTTCCTGTGCTGCCGCGCCGCCCTCCGCCACATGGAGCCCCATCGGAAGGGCAACCTCATTCTCGTGAGCTCGCTCGCCGCCCACGACGGCGGCGGCTTCGGCGCGAGCCACTACGCCGCGGCGAAGGGAGGCATCCTGACCTACACGCGCGCGCTCGCCAAGGAGGTCGGCCCCCTCGGTATCCGCGTCAACGGCCTCGCGCCCGGGCTCATCGCGACGCGTTTCCACGACACGTTCACGCCCGCCGAGGCCCGCAAGGCCACCGTCGAACGCACGCCTTTGCGTCGCGAGGGAACGCCCTGGGACGTGGCCGCCGCCGCGCTCTTTCTCGCGAGCGACGCGTCCTCGTTCCTGACCGGCGAGACCATCGAAGTGAACGGCGGTCTCGGTCTATATTAGTCTGATCGGGCGGACCGCCCGGCGGCGGACCGTCTCCGCGTCGCGCCGCCCCCCCCGCTGGTCGCCGCGGCGAAGCTGCGTCGACCAGCCCCGACCCACCCGTTCAGCCGAGGTGACGGCGGACGTCGAGGTGGGCGTGGCGGCGGACGCGTCGCGCGCGCGCGAGGCGTTGGTGCCGCTCGGCCATCGCGAGCTCGTGCGTGATGGTCCGGTCGGGCGGCAGCACGAAGGCCGCGAGGAAGCGCACGGGATCCTCGAGCTCGCCGTCGCGGTGCACCTCGAAGTGCAGGTGGCTTCCCGAGACCTTGATCCCCGTGCGCCCGACCGTGCCGATGACGTCGCCGGCTTTGACCGTCTGACCGGCGACGACGCGGAAACCCGTGAGGTGGAAGTATCCGCTCCGGATCCCGTCCGCGTGCATGATGCGCACGAAGAAACCGCCCGGACCCATCGTCCGCGCGCGGAAGCGGCGCAACTGCCGCGGCAGGAGGGGCCGCGCCGGAATCTGCCCCGGCAGGTCCAGGCCCGCAAACTGCACGACGCCGTCCGCGACGGCGCGCACGGGCTCGCCCACGGTGGCGTCGACGTCGAGCCCGCGGTGGGCGCGCTCGCCGCCGTCGCGGTCGGCGCCCGGCCCGCTCGTACCGAGGCGCGTGCCGCCCTCGAGCGGCGACACGATGTCGAGCCCTAGCGAAGAGGGCCGCACGACGAGGGGCGCGCCGGCGTAGAGATCGAGGAGGCGGCGCCGCGCCACGAGCGTGCGGTCCTCGGCGGTCGCGCTCCAGACGCGATCGCCCCACACGAAGTGCGCGATGGCCGTGCGGTGGGGCGTGCTGCCCGAGGCCGCGTCCATGGCTCCGTGCTCGGCGGTCCACATCTCGAGCAGCGCCGCGCCGACGCGCAGGTTGGCGGCCGGCTCGAGCAGGCGATCCTCGTCGAGGGCGCCGCGCGCGAAGGGCAGGCGCGCGTCGCGCGCGAACATCTTCGGTTGGATCTGGAGCAGGCCGACGCCCGTCGACGTCACGAGGCCCGGGCGGCAGCGGCTCTCGCGGTAGACGAGCGCCGCGAGCAGGAACACGTCGACACGCGTCTCGGCGCCGGCCTCGCGCACGAGGCGCGCGACCTCGGGCAGCCCCGCGCTGGGCGCGACTTCGCCGCAGAGCGCGACGACGGCCGCGTCGAAGCGCGCCGCATCGACGGACCCCGCCACGGTGGGCGGCTCCGCGGGCCAGCCCGACGGATCTCGCAGCTCGTGGATGCCGCGCTTGAGCGGTCCCGCCGTGTGCCGCTGGCGCTGTCCCTCGACGAATGCCGGCGCCGCCGCCGGCAGCGGCGGGCGCGCGGCGGCGTATTGATCGCTCTGAGCTGCCGGCTCTGCGCCGTCGATCGCGGGGCCGCCGAGGAGCTCGGCGGCGAGGATGGCCATGGGCAGGAGCGAGAACGTCACGGGGGAGGCTCCCACTCCCATCGGAGCCTCGCCGCGGATCTGTAGGAAATCGGCGGCTTAGCCGGGTGGCCGCTTTACGAATGGCGCCGAGGGCTCGCCTTCCGTAACCTACCGCGCCACACAACCACATGACCGAAACCACAGATCCCGAGACCCAACCAGACCATCCGGTCGGCCCCCATCCGGGCATCGAGCAGCTCCGCCGGG
>DASZFV010000457.1:0-4045 GCA_035939455.1 Polyangia bacterium | reverse complement strand
CAGCCTCTCGCGCAGCCCGAGCAAGCGCGGCGCCTCGGTGGCCATCTCGGCGCGCGCGAGCGCGGCCGCCTTGCCGAAGCCCACGACGCCGGGGACGTTCAGCGTGCCCGAGCGCATGCCGCGCTCGTGCCCGCCGCCGTCGATGAGCGCCGTGATGCGCACGCGCGGCTTGCGCCGCACGTAGAGCGCGCCCACGCCCTTCGGCCCGTACATCTTGTGCGCCGACAGCGACACGAGATCCGCGCGCGCGGCGTTGACGTCGAAGGGAACCTTGCCGACGCCCTGGACGGCGTCGATGTGGAAGAGCGCGCCGCGCTCCTTGACGACGGCCCCGATCTCGTCGACCGGGTTCACGGTGCCGATCTCGTTGTTCGCGAGCATGATCGACACGAGGATCGTCTTGTCGGTCATGGCGCCGCGCACGGAGTCGGCCGTGACGCGCCCGTCGGCGGCCACGGGCAGGTACGTCACCTCGAAGCCTTCCTTCTCGAGGCGCTTGCACGTGTCGAGCACGGCCTTGTGCTCGGTTTGCGCCGTGACGATCTGGTTGCCGCGCTCCTTGTGAAACTCGGCGGCGCCCTTGATCGCCAGGTTGTCGGACTCGGTGGCGCCCGACGTCCACACGATCTCCTTGCCGCTGCCGCCGATGAGCGCCCCGACCTCTTCGCGCGCCTGGTCCACCGCCTTCTCCGCCGACCACCCGAAGGCGTGCGAGCGGCTCGAGGCGTTGCCGAACACCTCGGTGAAGTACGGCAGCATCGCCTCGACGACGCGCGGGTCCACCGGCGTCGTCGCGTGGTTGTCCATGTAGATGGGGAGCTTGAGCGTCATCGAGAAATTCCTTGCAAGAGCACGGGCGCCTCGCCCTCGTGCCCGTGAATGCCGCACGTGCTGCACTCGCCCTGCACGTGCGTCGGCTCGCACGACCGGCAGCTCGCCATGTAGGCGAGCGTGTCGTTGATGTCCTCCACGAGCTGAGCGAGCCGCGAGATGGTCTCCTGCGTCTCGCGCAGCTTGTCGGAGAAGATCTCGCGCATGCGGTCCATGGCCTTGGGCGCCGTCTCCGACTCCTCCCAGTCGCGCAAGAAAGCCTTGATCTCTGTCAGCGAGAAGCCGAGATCCTGCAGCTTCTGGATCCACTCGATTCGGCGCGTCGCCTTGCCCGAGTAGAGCCGAAACCCGCCCTTCGACCGCACGGCGGGCGTGAGGAGCCCCAGCTCCTCGTAGAGGTGAACCGCGCGGACGGTCTTGCCCGTCTTCTTGGCGAGCTCTCCAACTTTGAGCAGCGTGAGGTTGTCGGCTGAAATTTGCATGTGGGTAACTACCGGATAGAACTTACTTTTCTCCGCTACAAACCCTAACCCTTACGTATAGGTAATAGTCTAGCCACAAAATGTCAAGGCGGCCAGATCAAACGGGATCAGACGCGCAGGACGATCTTGCCGAAGACGGCGCGGCTCTCGATGAGGCGGTGGCCCGCCGCGACGTCCGCGAGGGGCAGGACGGCGTGAACCACCGGGCGCAGGCGCCCGGCGCCCATGAGCGCCATGACCTCGAAGAGGCGCGACTTGGAGGCGAGCGTCGAGCCCAGGATCGAGAGCTGGCGCCAAAAGACATGTCGCAGGTTCAGCGTGGGCTCGAAGCCGTCGGTCGCGCCGCAGGTCACGATCCGGCCGCCCTTCGCGCAGGCCACGACGGACTTGGGGAAGGTCGCCGCGCCCACGTGCTCGACGACGATGTCGGCGCCGCGGCGGCTCGTGAGGCGCTTCACCTCGGCGACGAGCTCGTCGCGCGCGTGGTTGATGACCTCGTCGGCGCCGAGGGCGCGCGCCGCGGCCAGCTTCTCGTCCGTCGAGGCCGTCGCGATGACGCGCGCGCCCCAGAGCTTCGCGATCTGGATCGCGGCGCTGCCGACGCCCGAGCCCGCGGCCAGCACGAGCACGGTCTCGCCCTGGCGGATCTGCGCGCGGTCGACGAGCATCTGCCAAGCCGTGATGAACGCGATGGGCACGGCGGCGATGTCGGTGTCTTCGAGTGGCACCGAGGCGCGTGGCACGGGCACGAGGTTGGCGGCGGGCACGACGACGTACTCGGCCTGGCCGCCCCAGGTCTGCTCGCCGAGCATCTTGTAGTCGGGGCAGAAGTTGTCGCGGCCGGCGAGACAGGCGACGCACCGGCCGCACGACAGCCCCGGGTTGACCACGACGCGCGCGCCGATGTCGGTGCCATTTTGGACGCCCGTGACGCCCGCGCCCAGCGCCGAGACGGTGCCGCAAACGTCGCCGCCCGAGACGTGCGGCAGCTCGAGGTGGAGCGCCGGCAGGCCGCGCCTCATCCAAACGTCGATGTGGTTGAGCGCCGTCGCCGTGACCCGCACCTGCGCCTCGTGCAGACCGGGCGTCGGCACGGGCACGTCGGCGATCTCGAGGACCTCGGGCCCGCCGTGCCGGCGGAAGAGCGCGGCGCGCATGTCAGACCGACTTCAAGCTTTGCCGGCCGGCGCGCTCCGCGGCGCGCGCCGCGCGCGCCACCTCGGTGATGGCCGCGAGAAAGGCGTCGATCGTCGCGTCGGAGAGCTCGCCCATGTTGGCCACCTGGACGTGCCTCTCGGCGAGGTCGCCCTTGCAACGGTAGATGATGAAGCCGCGCTCCTTCATGCTCGCGTAGAGGCCCTCGACGGTGAGCCCGTCGGGCAGCCGCATCGTCGAGATCGTGTGCGATTCGCGCCCCGTGTTCGTGTACGACTCGAACCCCAGATCCGCGAGGACCCTCCGGATGCGCAGGTTGCGCTTGCGGTACAGCTCCCGCCGCGCGGGCACGCCGCCCTGCTCGGCGAGCTCGTCGAGCGCCGTCTCGAGCGCGAAGAACGACGAGACGGCGGGCGTGAAGGGCGTCTGCCGGAGATCCTGCAGGTAGCGGCGCGTGCGCAGCATGTCGAGGTAGTACACGCGCGGCGCGACGTCCGCGATGCGCGCCCAGACGTGCGGCGCGACGCAGAGGAAGGAGACGCCCGACACCGAGTGCAGGCACTTGTTGGCAGACGAGTAGCAGATGTCGACGTGGTCGCGCACGACGTCGACGTCCTCGGCGCCCAGCGCCGACACGGCGTCGACGATGAGCGTGATGTCGCGCGCGCGACAGAGCCGTCCGATCTCGCCCACGGGGTTGAGCAGGCCCACGGACGTCTCGTGCTGGATCATGACGACGCCCGCGATCGCGGTGTCGGCCTTGAGCGCACGCGCGACGTCGCGCGGCTCGGGCAGCGCGCCCCACGGGTAGCGCAGGACGACGCGCTCGAGCCCGTGCAGCCCCGCGATCTCGTCGAGACGCTCGCCGAAGGCGCCGTTCGCGACGACGAGGAGCTTCTTGCCCGGCGGGATCGCCGACGAGATCGCCATCTCCATGGCGGCCGTCCCCGAGCCCGTGATGAGCAGCGTCTCGTGCGCGGGCGAGGCGCCGAAGACGGGGCGGAGCTTGTCCTGCAGGCGCTCGACGACGGCGGAGTAGTCGCCGTCGCGGTGGCAGACGTCGTGGTGCACGAGCGCCGCCTTGACGCGCGCCGAGGTCATGACGGGCCCCGGGCTGAAGAGGACGTAGCCCGGCTCGTCCTTCTCGGCGAGCAGCCGCTCGATGAGCGCGAGCGTGTCGTCCGCCGTCGAGGGCGGCGCGGCCTGCATCGAGGGACGCACGAGCTCGTCGCCGTAGACGCGCAGCAGCCACTCGGCGTGCAGCTTCATCTCGGGCGTGTCGACGTCTTGCCACGGGCGCCCGGCGACGTCGTGGCCGACGACGAGGCCGCGCGCGGCCGCCACCTGCACGCCCTCGGTGAGCGAGGGCTCGGGCAGGCCCTCGAGCGCCTCGACGAGCGACGGCGACATGACGAACAGACCGGCGCTCGTCGCGTGATAGGCGCGCAGCCCCTTGCCGATCTGTAGAATCCGATCGCCCGCGAGCTGGACCTTCGTGGCGTCGTCGATATCGAACACGCGCGCGAGATCGCGATCGACGCACAGGACCGTGCGGTCGCCCGCGGCGGGCGCGGCCA
>DASZFV010000456.1:0-2040 GCA_035939455.1 Polyangia bacterium | reverse complement strand
GGACTCCCGATCGCCGACGAGGGCATCGAGGCGCATGAGGAGATCCCGTGTCGGCAAGTGGTCGGGCAGCGCGGCGACGACGCCCTCGAGCCGGCTTCGAGCCTCGGCGTAGCGGCCGAGGGCGACGAGCGCGCGCACCTCGATGCCGAGGCGCTCGAGCCCATTGCCCATGATCGGTCCGCGGGCGCGGCGCAGCGCTTCCTCGTACTCGCCCCCGCGCAGCGCCTGCTCCGCCGCCGCCACGGCGGCGGAGACCGAAGCGTGCTTCGCGGAGGCACCGTTCGCCGAGCCGACGAAGACGTCGACGATGACGCCGGCCAGCGCCAAAACGACGACGAGCAGGAAACCGAGCCGATGACCGCGCCACATCCCTGGCCCTAGTCTCACCCAGCGCCGTGCTACGATCCACCCGCGGAGGCCCCATGGCGACGGAGTCAGAACCCAAGAAAGAGACCGAGCTGCGTCCCGAGGTGTTCGACGACTACGACGCGTTCCTCAAGCAGGCCCTCCGGGACTACTACGACCGGGGTTGGAAGAGCCGGCGCGGCAACTTCATCGCGCTCGTCATCGCTTCGGGCCAGATGACCTCGATGGCCGCGGACTCCATCAAAGACGGCACGGGCCTCAAGAAGGCGGCCCTGGGCGCCGCGGGCGTCGTGGCTCTCCGCCTCGGCCTGCGTTACGCCCTCTCCGGCCCGCTCGGGGTCATCCTCACGGGCGCCGCGGCCGTCTCTCTCGTGAGCTACTTCATCAAGAACCAGAAGGAGATCACCTCGAAGGTCACGACCTTCCGCGCGCTCATCGCGGAGACACGCACACGCTTCGAGGAGACGCAGGGTGGCTACCGCGCGGGCCGCTACGACGCCGCGAGCCGCAATCTCATGGTCGACGGCCTTTTGAAGCGCTTCCTCGAGGACGTCGAGGCGGCTTAGGCGCGGCTGCCTACGAGAGCATCAGCGACTTGAGGCCGCCGACCGAGAAACGGACGAGCAAGCTCGAGCGCAGGACGTTCTCGACCTTGCCGCGGCCGTACTCCGGGTGCGAGATGATCTCGCCCGCCTTGTAGCGCTCCTTCGGGTCGAAGTTGCGCACGTCGGCCGCGGCCGCCACCTCCTCGCCGAGCGCCCTCAGGAGGGCCGCGCGGCGCTGGACCTCGGGATCGACGGCCACGCGCGGGCGCGCGTCGCCGTCGGCCGTCGCGGCCTCACCCTTGGCGGCCCGGGGGCGCGCCGGCCCCGTGCGATAGGCGTGGCGAGAGCCGCACACCTGGCAAAGGATCTGCTTCGGCTCCGAGCCCACCATGGCGACGATGCTGTGCGTGGTCGTCGCCCCGCACTTGCCGCACCAGGCCTCGACGTCCGCCCCGACCTTGGCGCCGCTCGTGGGCGCGGCGCGATCGTGGGGTGACCACGACACCCCCGTGATGCGCCGCTGACCCGGGGCGCCGCCCCCGGCGACCCGATCGGGAGTGCTTTCCGCGGTCGTCGCGTGCGTCTTGGGCAGCAGCGAGCCCAGACGCTTGAGGTCCATGACCCGCCGTCCGAGCAGGCGATCGGCGCGCATCTGCTCGCCGCCCGCCAGGGACTGCATGAGCGCGCGGTACCGCAGCGAGAGTCGTTCGATGGCCTCGAGCGCCGCCGCCACCACGTCGCGTTCGTCTTTCCGCTCCTGGGCCTGGTGAACCTGGAGGAGGGCGTCCCGCAGCTCGTCGTTCAGTTGCTCGATCGTCGGGGCGTCCACCGCGCGACTATTTCCCATGCCTGCGCTCGGACTGCAATGGGGAAGACGTTCATTGATGAAGGCGAGGAACGATAGCCACAGACACTCCGTCACGGTACTGTACGCGCCTTTCCTTGGGAGAAAGACTCGGATGCCGATGAAACCAGCCCGCCCCCGTGCTTTCGTCGCCCTGTTCGCTCTTCTGGCCGCCTCGCCGGCGCTCGCGCAGACCGCCGCGGCGCCGGGTCCCGCGCCCGCGCCGGACGAGGAGCCCCTGCCTCCGTCCCTCCAGGTGCCGAGTCCGGGGCCGCGTCCGCCGAT
>DASZFV010000455.1:0-3074 GCA_035939455.1 Polyangia bacterium | reverse complement strand
GCGTCCACCGCCTCGGGGAGGCGGCCCCTGACGCGAAACGCGAACGCCAGCTCGTACCAGGCGAGCGAGTACTCGGGGTTGACGTGCAGCGCGGCCCGGAAGACGTCGATGGCCTCGCTGTCGCGCCGGATCTTCAGCAGGAGCTCACCCAAGGCCGCGCGTGCCACCATGTGCTTCGGGTCGGCCGCGATGGCCTCCTTGAACTCGGCGATCGACTCCTCGATGTGGCCCGTGTCGCGCAGTTGCTGCGACTTCGCGTAAAGCGGGGCCGCTGGGCTGTTGGCGGCCACGCCGTCAGGTGCGCCTGCGGCTGGCGCAGGCCCCTTGGCTTCGGGCGACACGGGCTTGACGGCCGAAGGCTTGGGCGCGTCCGCGCCGTTGCCGATCTCCTCGATCACGCTGCGCGCGTGGTCGACCCATTTTTGCGACGAGGGCCGCTTCTCGAGGTCGACGTAGCGCCGCAGCGCCTGCGACGCGCTCGCGAGCTGGCCGGTCTCCTTGAGGCAAAGCCCGAGGCCGTAGTAGGGCTCGGGCTCGTTCGGCAGCATCTGCGCGTAGCGGCGGTAGGCCGCGATGGCGGGCTCACACTGGCCGGCCCGCCGACGCGCCGCGCCCAGCGCGTACCATCCCGGCGCGAAGTCCGGCTCCGCCTTCGTGACCGCCTCGAACTTTTCGGCGGCGTCGGCGGGCTTCTTGGCGATGATGAGCGCCTGCCCGCGCGAGAAGTCCGCCTGCGAGGACTGCAGCGTCTGCGCCGCCGCCGGGCCGCCGAAAGAAAGGCTCATGAGGAGGGAGAGGGGGCGGAAGACCTTCACGGCCGCGATCCTACTCTCGCCCTGCGCGGGCCGCCAAATGGCCTTTCTTGACTGACGCCTACAAAGGATGATATGTAGGTGAACGTATGATTCAAGTGATTGGCAGCCTCCTGATGGCCGTGTTCTCGGGGGCGATGTTCCTTCTGGCGGTATCCTTCGGATCGCCCGGGTCTGGCCGAAAGCAGCCTTAGCTCTGGCTGACCGCCCGCCAGGGCGGCCGATACCTCCGCGACATCCCCCTGGCTGCGCTTTCGCTTGCCGGGTCCCGGGGCGAGACCTAGACTGGCGTGCCCCCGGCGGACCGAAGCTCGGACGCGCCTCGCGGGCCCTCGCCAGAAGGCCGTCCACGTGCCCATCCCAGAGAACGCAGCGCCTCCCGTGCCCGCGGCCGAGCGCCCGCCGACAGCGGAGCGGGTTCGCAAGGTCCGGTACGAGGACTTCACGCTCGCCGATCTGACGGCCATCCGGAACGTGCTGCGCGGCGGTTCGGTCATCGACTGGCACCGCCTGCACTTCACCGAGCGCGACGAGGTCGATCGCTTCCTGCGCGTCAACGAGCTCGATCCCGCCGACGAAGACGACCTGCGCCGCCTCGCCGACCTGCGCGAGCTCGCCGTCGAGTACCTCGAGCGCCACCTCAACTTTCACATCCCCGAGGAGCTCGGCAGCGGCATCCCGCCACGCGACCTGCTGCTCGTCGCCTCGCAGAAGGGCAAGCGCCGGGCCTACGCCTGCATCGTCCTCAAGGTCATGCACGTCCTCCACCACCTCGCGGGACGCGAGCTCCTGACCAAGCTGCCCGTCTCGGGCGACCAGCTCTTTCACCTCGTCGAGGAGAAGGTCCTGCGCACCGTCGAGGAGATCAAGGCCGTGGGCTGCCAGGTCGTCGAGTTCGAATGGAGCCGCAAGCCGACCGACAGCCTCATCACGAAGCTGCTCGCCAAGAAGGAGTCGATCGCGGCCGACGTCTACGACAACCTGCGCTTCCGCATGATCACGAACTCGGAGGAGCAGCTCGTCTTCGTGCTGCGCGAGCTCGTCTCGCGCCTCGTACCTTTCAACTACGTCATCCCGGGCCAGTCGGTGAACGACATCATAAAGATCCGCGAGACCCTGGCGCGCTCGCCCGCGCTGCAGCGCTTCCTGCCCGAGATCACGGACCTCGCGGCCGTCGCGGCCGACAAGAAGCCGACGACGCAGAACGAGTTCTCGGGCCCCGGTTACCGCGTCATCAACTTCGTTGCCGACCTGCCGGTGCGCATCGACAAGTACCTGTGCCGCACGCCCGACGACCCGCTCTTCGCCGAGAACGGCACCATCGTGTTCGTGCTCACCGAGTTCCAGATCATCGACGCGCGCACGGCCGAGAGCAACGAGCGCGACGAGAACAGCCACGAGAGGTACAAGGAGCGCCAGTTCGCGCGCGTCAAGGCCCGCCTCATGCACGGCATGAAGGACGAGACGGTCGATTAGCGCGCTCAGGCGCGCGCGACGGGCAGCTTCAAGTCGACGAAGGCGACGACGGCGTCACGGCCGCGGTCCTTGGCTTCCTTGAGCGCGATGTCGGCGGCCTGCAGGAGCTCCTCGGCCGATTTCTCGGACTCGTGGACGCCCGCGACGCCCACGCTGATCGTGACCTTGGGGCGCGTCGTCGCGGCGCTCTTCGTGCGCGTCGCGGCCTCGGAGACGAGGCCGCGCAGGCGCTCTGCCACCTGGACGCCGTCGCTGGCGAAGGTGTCGGGCAGGAGCACGGCCAGCTCGGCGCCGCCGTAGCGCGCGGGGCGATCGACGGGCCGCAGGTTGGCGCGCAGGACGGCGGCCACGCTGCGTAGGACCTCGTCGCCCATGGGCGTTCCGTGCTCGGCATTGATGCGGTCCAGATCGTCGACGTCGACGAGCAGCAGCGAGAGCGGGTGCTTGTAGCGGCGCGCGCGCAGGACCTCGTCGGCCAGGAGGCGCGTCATCTCCCTGCGGTTGAGCAGGCCCGTGAGCTCGTCGCGCACGGTCAGCTCGCGCACCGCCGCGCGCTCGGTCGCGAGCTCGTCTTGCGCGGCGCGCAGCGCCGCGCGCAAGTTGGCGATCTCGGCGCGGAGCCCGGCGATGGTTTTGGCGTCAGTTGGGTGATCTGTCGGCACGGAGGCTCCCCGTCTCGTTTTCGAGAGCGGTCGCCGCCGCAGAGCTCCGCGCGCCGGCCCCTCCCGTTTGCCGTGACTCTACAAAAATCGGCTCGGTTTGGGGAACGCCATCGACGAACACCAC
>DASZFV010000454.1:0-12526 GCA_035939455.1 Polyangia bacterium | reverse complement strand
CGTCGCCGACGCCAGGCTCGTCGGCGCACCCGAGAACGAGCCCGCGCTGCGCGTGGCGTTCGGGCTCACGATCGCCGGCCGGACGTTCACAGTCGTGCGCGCCGTGCACTACAAGTGGACCGACCCCGTCATGGGCGAGCGGTATCGCCCCGTGACGGTCACGCCGCTCGTGTCCGTGCGCCCCGACGCGAACGTCCTCATGTTCCCCGACGACGAGCCGCGCGCGCTCGTCGTGCACCTGGTCGGCGGCGCGCCCGGCGTCGCGGGCGTCGTCCGTCCCGCGCCGCCAACGGGCTGGGTCGTCGAGCCGCCCTCGGCGCCGTTCTCGCTGCCGCGCCAGGGCGCCGAGGCCACGTTGACGTTCCACGTGCGCGCGGCGGCCAAGGGCGCGGCCGCGCCCGGCGTGCTCCGCGTCGCCGCCGAGGTGGGTGGCACGTCCCACGCGCGCGGCGTCGTCTCGATCGACCACGCCCACATCCCGCTCCAGACCTGGCTCGCCGACGCCGACGTGCGCCTCGTGCCCGTTCGGCTCGCCAAGGGCGGCACGCGCATCGGCTACGTCCCCGGGCCCGGCGACGAGGTGCCGGCCAGCCTCCGGCGCGTCGGCTACCAGGTCACGCTCCTCGACGACAGCGCGTTCGGGGCGGCCTCGCTCGCGCGCTTCGACGCCGTCGTCACGGGCGTGCGCGCCTTCAACACGAGCGAGCGGCTGCGCGCCGCTCACGCCGCGCTCATGGCCTACGTCGAGGCCGGCGGGACGCTCGTCGTCCAGTACAACACCAACAACCGCCTCGCGCCGCTCACCGATCCACTCGGGCCGTGGCCGTTCGCGATCGGTCACGACCGCGTCACCGACGAGACGGCCGCCGTGACCTTCGCGAGCGTCGCTCACCCGGCGCTCACGACGCCGAACGCGCTCACGGAGCGCGACTTCGAGGGCTGGATCCAGGAACGCGGGCTCTACTTCGCAGAGACCTGGGACGCGCGCTACCAGACCGTGCTCTCGATGCACGACCCCGACGAGCACGCGCTCGCGGGCGGTCTGCTTTGGGCGCGCCACGGCAAGGGGACCTTCATTTATACCGGCCTCGCGTTCTTCCGGCAGCTCCCCGCAGGCGTGCCGGGCGCCTACCGCCTGTTCGCGAACCTCCTCGCGGGCGGCGCGTCCCGCCATGGCCCCTGACGTGCCCACCGAACCGGGGTTCGCAGAGGCCCCGCGGCCCGAGCTGGGCGACGCGCCGCCGTTCGCGACCTGGCCGCGCATTTATCTGTTCGTCCTCAGCGCGCTCGCGGCCCAGGTGATCCTCTACGCGGCGCTCACGGCGGCCTATCGGTGACATGAGCGCCCTCGACTGGGTCGTCCTCTTCGGCACCCTGGGGGTCATCGTCGGCTACGGCCTGTGGAAGACGAGCGCGCGCGTCGACATGGCGGGCTACCTCCACGGCGGCTACCGCGACGACTGGCGGACCATCGGCCTGTCGGTCATGGCGACGCAGGCGAGCGCCATCACCTTCCTGTCGACGCCCGGTCAGGCCTACGAGGACGGCATGCGCTTCGTGCAGTTCTACTTCGGCCTGCCGCTCGCGATGATCGTGCTCTCGGTGGCCTTCGTGCCGCGCTTCTACCGCCTGCGCGTCTACACGGCCTATGAGTACCTCGAGGGCCGCTTCGATCTGAAGACGCGCCAGCTGGCCGCGCTGCTCTTCCTCCTGCAGCGCGGGCTCTCGGCGGGCATCACGATCTACGCGCCCGCGATCATCCTCTCGAAGGTGCTGGGCTGGTCGCTGAACGGCACCTGTCTGTCGATCGGCGCGCTCGTCGTCTTCTACACGGTCGCGGGCGGCACGCGGGCCGTCAGCCAGACGCAGAAGCACCAGATGGTCGTCATGCTCGGCGGGATGGCCGTCGCCGCGGTCGTCATCGTCCTGCGTCTGCCGCCCGGCCTCACCCTCGGGCGGGCCGTCCGCATCGCAGGTGTCTTTGGCAAGATGAACGTCATCGACTTCTCTTTCGCGCCCGGCAACCGCTACACCTTCTGGTCGGGGCTCGCGGGCGGCTTCTTCCTCGCGATGGCCTACTTCGGCACGGACCAGTCGCAGGTGCAGCGCTATCTGTCGGGTCGCTCGATCACGGAGAGCCGGCTGGGCTTGCTGTTCAACGGGCTCTTGAAGGTCCCCATGCAGGCGCTGATTCTATTCGTGGGCGTGCTCGTGTTCGTGTTCTACCAGTTCCACGCGGCGCCGCTCTTCTTCAACGAGTCCGAGCTCGCGCGCGTCCACGCGACGCCGCGGGCCGCCGAGATGGCCGTCCTCGAGGCCGAGCACCATCGGAGCCTCGAGCGCAAGCGGACGGCCGTCTCGCACCTCGAGGCGGCGCTCGACGGCGGCGACTCGGCGGCGATCGCCGAGGCCGAGACGAGCGTACGCGCGGCCGCCGCCGACTCGGCGGACGTACGCGGGCGTGCCAAGCGCCTCCTCGCCGAGGCCGTACCACACGCCGAGACGAACGACGCCGACTACGTCTTCATCACGTTCGTCATGAACAACCTGCCGCGCGGCCTCATCGGCCTGCTGCTCGCCGTGATCCTCTGCGCCGCCATGTCATCGACGGCGAGCGAGCTCTCGGCGCTGGGGCAATGCACGCTCGTCGACTTCTACAAGCGCCGCTGGCGGCCCGCGCAGACCGATCGGCACTATCTGCGGGCGGCGATGCTGTTCACGGCGGGGTGGGGCGTGCTCGCCGTCGTCTTCGCCGTGGGAGCGTCGATGCTCGACAACCTCATTCAGGCCGTCAACATCCTGGGCTCGCTCTTCTACGGCACGATCCTCGGCATCTTCCTCGTGGCCTTCTTCGTGCGCCGCGTGCGCGCCACGCCCGTCTTCATCGCCGCGCTCGTCTCCGAGGCGGCCGTCATCGCCGTGTGGCTGGGCACGAGTGTCGGCTTCCTGTGGTTCAACGTCATCGGCTGCGCAGCCGTCGTCGGGCTCGCGCTCGCGCTCGACGCGGCTATTGGCAGCCGAACCTAGAGAACTTCGGTGGCGGCGTCATGGCAACCGCGAAACCTTGCGGAAACGGAGATACGTAACGCAGATGTTTCCCAGGACACGGGGGCTCTCGGCATAGGCTGCCCGTGAGCTTCGAGTGCTCGGGGCCAAGAAAGGTGGCGGCGATGAAGAAGTTTCTCGTTCTCTATAAGGCGCCGTTGGCGTCGTTCGAGCAGATGATGAAGGCGACTCCAGAGCAGCAGAAGGCGGGCATGGACGCATGGATGGCCTGGGGCGCCAAGGCCTCGAAAGACATCCTCGACATGGGCGCCCCTCTTGGCAAGAGCCTGAAAGTGACGGCAACTGGGGCTTCGCCAACCAAGAACGATCTCGGCGGCTTCTCGATCATGCAGGGCGAATCGAAGGAAGGAGTTGCCGAGGTTCTGAAGGGGCATCCTCACTTCATGATGCCCGACGGCTTCATCGAGATCGTCGAGCTGATGCCGATGCCGGGCGCGAGCTGACCTCGTCCGGGCATTGGAGGCGCGCTGGGCTCGCCAACCGTTCTCCCGTGCGGCGTCTTCACGGCCGTGACGCCGGGCTCGAGCGCCGCCGTCGTTCGTAGTAACGTCGGCGCCGACGGTGCCGGGCGCGGCGCGCTAATAAACCTAACGGAGGATCGGATGACGAAGAGACTATGGCTGATGGTGGCGTGCGCCGCGTGGATCGCGGTGGGCTGCAAAGGCGACAAGGGTGATCCGGGCGCGCGCGGAGACGCCGGCGCCGTGGGACCGGCAGGCGAGGCGGGGCCGCCCGGGCCGACAGCCACGGTCGACGCCAGCGACGCCCCCCAGCCGGGCAACATCGAGGGGCTGACGGTGGCCGCCCGCAAGGGCCTCGAGCTCGCGGCCCCGCTGCGCCTTTCGCTCGCGGACAAGACGATGGTCCAGCTCGAGGCCATCGGCTACGGGTCGTACCTCGTCAACGCGGTCGCGGCCTGCAACGACTGCCACCAGGAGGTCGTGCCGGGTGACGCCGGCCCGCCCTCGTTCAACTACCTCGGCGGCGGCACGGAGTTCGACATCCCCGTGGGCGGCGGGTTCAAGGTCTTCTCGCGCAACCTTACGCCCGACCCGACGACCGGCTTGCAGCTCACCGAGGATCAGTTCATCCAGGTGTTCGAGACGGGCGCCGACTTCAAGGGCGCCGGCAACGCGGCCCCCACGAAGAGCTTGATCGTCATGCCTTGGCCGACCTTCCGGTGGATGACCAACGTCGACAAGAAGGCGATCTACGCCTACCTCCGCGCGTTGCCGCCCGTCTCGAACGTGGTCAAGGACGACGTCAACAAGCCCGTGATCCCGCCCGCGGCGGCGCCCACGGCGTACGACGAGGGCGCCGGCGGCGCGCGCGCGCTGCCGCCCGAGACGACGCCCGACCCCGGCAACGTGGCGCGAGGCATCGCGCTGCAGCCGGTTCCGGTCCCGCCTCCGCTTTTCGGCCTCATGTCGCTCGGCGAGCAGGCGCAGTTAGGGCGCGGCGCGTACCTCGTGAACGCCATCGCCGGCTGCAACGACTGCCACACGAATCCGGACCGCAACCAGATGACCAACCAGATCAACACCGACGGCTACCTCTCGGGTGGCCGCGTGTTCGACATCGCCGGGACCTTCGGGCCTGCGGCCGTCGCGCAGTTCGGCATCACGCGCTCCATGACGGCCGACCTCACAGGCGCGACGCACGGGTTCTTCGCCGAGCCCGCTGTCACGTTCGCGCTCTTCCAGAGCATCATCATGGAGGGCAAGCACGTCGACGACAACCCGCCCGCGCCGCTCGCGCCGCCCATGCCGTGGCAGACGTTTCGTAACATGCTGCCCGACGATCTCGCGTCCGTATACGCGTATGTCTCGCACGTGCCGAAGCGGGCGGGTGCGAACGACAAGGTTACGCAGCCGCCGACGCGCTTCTGCGGCTCGCCCGACGCGGGTGCGCCGTCGTGCCTCTCCGGTGAGACGTGCATGAACGGCGAGTGCACGGGTGGAGCCTGCACGGGCGCCGAGTCGTGCGGCGCGTGCCAGCCGTGCGCCGGCGGCGTCGACGGCGGCGCGTCGAGCTGCGGCGCCGCGCCAGCGCCCGTGCCCGACGGCGGCGCGGCCTGCGTCGCGACCGGCATCTGAGCCCGGTGCCCGGCCGGGAGGAGCCGCGCGCTCGGGCGCGGCTCCTCTCAGGCCCAGCACAACGCGCGGCCATCGTCCCGGAGGCGATGGACGACGACCGCCGCCGGTTCGGCGCCCGCGAGTCGTGCGTTCCGTGATACGCTGAAGCGCCATGCGTCTACTGAGGGACTGGCTTCGCGTCGGTCGATCCTCGGACCTTTTTTCACTGGCGATCCTGGCGGTTGCGGCAAGCTGCACGCCGCACTTCACAGGGCCGTACCCCTGCGAAACAGGCTACGCCAGCTGCGTGAACCCCTCCGGCAACCAGTGCGAGACCGATCTCGAGACCGACGGGCTCCACTGTGGCCAGTGCGGGAAGGTCTGTGACGTGGGCGCCGCGTGCGTCGCGGGGGCGTGCGGGCCGGGCGCGCAGACGATCGCGCCGCTCAACTCGGGCTCGGCCCTCGTCAGGACGAACGCCACGGCCGTGTCCTGGAGCAACATGACCTTCATCTATTCGCTCCCGATGTCGGCCTCGGCCGGCACGACGCCGACGACGATCGTGGCCGACGCCGTCACGTGCAACGACAGCGGAGCGCCCTTCGCAGTCGATGACGCCAACCTCTACTACCTCGCGACGGGGAACGGGTGCGCACCCACCATGGGGACCTGCCCCGGGCTCATGCAGGTCTCTCTCGCGACCATGACGCCTACGCTCCTCGTCCCGTCCCCGCAGGCGAGCGGTGGGGGTGGAGCGAACGTCTGCGGGTCGCTGGCCGTCGACGCGACGTCCGTCTATCTGCTCCTCAGCCAGCAGTCGGGCAATTTGGTGACCTACTCGGTCGGCCGGGCCCGCATCGGCGTCGCGGGGCAGACGCTCGAGATGCTGGGATCGGCGAAGAGCTACAACGGCTCGTCGACGAGCCCGCTCGTCGTCAACTCGACCTCCGTGCTGTTCGAGACTCAGGGAACGAACGGCTCGCAGATCCTCCAGATGATCCCTGTCGGCGGCGGCCAGATGACGACGCTGCCGATCAACGTCAACAGCTACGGGAACCGTTCGCCCTTCGTCGCCGACGACGCGAGCGCCTACGTCATCGGGAGTGGATGCCCCTGCAACAACGACAGCAACGGGTCCTATCAAGGACCTCCGCAGGGCGTCCTCGCGAAGGTCCCGCTCCACGGAGGGTCGAGCGTGCAGCTCGCGACGTTCTCGGGCTTGGTCGGGGACATCGCGATGGACGGAGCGGACGTCTACTGGTCGACCGACGCGAGCGCCTGGAAGATCCCGCTCGCGGGTGGCAGGGCCAAGGTGGTCGCGGGCAACCTCACGAGCGGCATCGCCGCCTACCAGTGCAACGGTTGCGGAGGCGCCCCCAGCCAGCCGAGCGCGCTCGCGGTCGGCTCGTCCGGCCTCTATATCGCCGTTCCTTCGCCCTCGTCCGCCCTCCTCGAGGTGAGCAAGTAGGCATGCCCGTGCTCACGTCGGCCGAGGCGCCTCCCGTCCGCGAGGGAGACATCCTCGATGGGAAGTATCGAGTCGAGCGCGTGCTCGGTGTCGGTGGCATGGGCGTCGTCGTCGCCGCGACGCATGTCCAGCTGCAGACGCGCGTAGCGCTCAAGTTCCTCCTCCCCGCGGTCCTCGGGCATCCGCAGGTCGTTCAGCGCTTCGCGCGCGAGGCGCGCGCCTCTGTCCAGATCCAAAGCGAGCACGTCGCGCGCGTCATCGACGTCGGCTCGCTGCCCACGGGCTCGCCATACATGGTGATGGAGTACCTCGAGGGCGGCGACCTCTCGGAGGCCGTCGCCAAGGGTGGCGCCATGCCCGTCGCGAGGGCGGTCGGGTACCTCTTGGAGGCCTGTGAGGCGATCGCCGAGGCGCACGCGCTCGGGATCGTTCATCGTGACCTCAAACCGGCGAACCTCTTCCTCGCTCGACGCGCGGGCCGCGACCCCATCATCAAGGTCCTCGACTTCGGCATCTCAAAGAGCAACGAGCCGGGGACCTCGGGGCTCACACAGACCTCGAACGTGCTCGGCTCGCCGCAATATATGTCGCCCGAGCAGATGATGTCCTCGAAGGACGTCGACGTGCGCGCCGACATCTGGGCGCTCGGCGTGATCCTCTACGAGCTCGTCACGGGCGCGCCACCTTTCGTCGCCGAGACCATGGCCGAAGTCGTATACATGGTCACCCAGCGTGACGCGCGCCCGCTGCTCGAGGGGCGCCCCGATCTGCCGCCGGCGCTGGGCGCCGTCGTCGCGCGCGCGCTGTCGCGAGATCCGGCTGGGCGCTTCTCGGACGTCGCGAAACTCGCCGCGGCGCTCGCACCCTTGGGTCCCCCGCGGAGCGAGGTTTCTCTCGAGCGCATCGCCCGCGTCCTAGGCTCGAACCAGGCACCCACGGCCGCTCCGCGCGAGCCAGCGGCGCCGGCGGCCGCCACCCTCGCGCAGACCGGCATGCTGGAGGCGCCGCGGTCGTCGAGGAAGGTGGGCATCCTCGTCGCGGCGGCGTCCATCGCGCTCGTGGTTGCGCTCGTCGCGTGGCGCGCGCTCAAGCCTTCCGACGGCACGCCCCCGGTTGCCACGGGGGCGACGACGCCCGAGAAGTCCGTCGTCGCCGCCCCCATGGCGGCGCCGTCTGTCGCCGCGCCCGTGCCCGCCCGCGCTCCGCCGCCGCAGGCCGCGCCGGCCGTGGCGCCGCCACCACCCGCGGCGAGCGCGCCGCCGCCGGCGCCGCCGGTCGCTCACGATCTACAGACCGAGGAGGCTGCTGGCGCCAGGAAGTCTGCGCGCGCCACGCACGCAGCAAGTAAGCATTCCAACCTTCACGCCCGCGGCGCCGCCGCCGCTCCCGCCCCCGAGCCCCCGCCGCCGCCGGCGAACCGCGGGCTCAACATGGGGATGAAAGAGTGACGCGCGGGTTGCGCTGGGCCGTCGGGCTCATCGCCGCCGCCTGCATCGCCGCGTTCGCGCGCCCGGCCCTCGCTGAGCGCGCGAGCAAGCCGGCGCCGGCGAAGAGCGACGCGCCCAAGCCGCTCTCGCAGACCCTCACGGACCCCGCCAAGGCGGACTTCGCAGCCGCCAAGCTGCTCGCGAACGACGGCGACTTCGCGGGCGCCCTCATCAAGTTCCAGAGCGCCTACGAAGCCTCGAAGGATCCGCGCATCCTCTGGAACGTCGCCTATTGCCAGAAGAACCTGCGCCGCTACTCCAAGGTCACGCTCACGCTCAAGCGTTACGTCGAGGAAGGCAAGGCGCTGTTGTCGCCCGGCGACAAGAAAGAAGCGCAGGATCTGATCGCGATGATCGAGCCGTTCACGACGCGCGCCACCTTTCGAGTCAACCAAGCCGGGGCGGAGATCTTCGTCGACGACGAGCTCGTGGGAACGTCGCCGCTCGCGGCGCCCGTCGTCCTCGACATCGGCGAGCGCCGACTCCGCGTGACGAAGAGCGGATTCGTCTCGTTCGAGAAGGCTGTCGTCGTGGCGGGCGGACCCGAGCTGACGATCGACGTCGCGCTGGAGAAGGAGCTCCACGAAGGAAAGCTCGTCGTCGAGGCACCCGCGGGCGCCGAGGTCTTCATCGACGACCGGCGGCTTGGCGCGGGGCGTGTTGAGCAGAAGCTGCCGAGCGGCGGCCACCAGCTGCGCGTCACGGCGCCCGGAATGCGCCCGTATCAGACGGAGGTGATCGTTCAGGACAAGGAGACGCGCTCGCTCAACGTCTTGCTCGAGCCGGTCGCCGCCGCGGAGAAGCCCATGTTGCGAGTGGCGGTCGGGTGCGCCGACACCGAGCCGAAGGGGCCCGAGGACGGGCTCGTCGTCAACGTCGACGGCCCCGACGTCTTGCCGCCGGGAGCCGTCAAGAAGAAGTGGAGCGACCCGGCCCAGCGCAATATCGTCGAGTACGCGCAGTACCCCATCGCGCCCGGCCGGCACACGTTGCGGATCGAAATCACCGAGTGCCTGCTGCGCGAGGTGAAGGTCGATGTCGATCCCGTCAAGGGTGCGGGCGTAACGGGTGCGCTCGAATCGGACCGCTTCGTCCTCCTGCGCGGGCCGCAGGGAACACCGGGGAGGCTGCGCGCCGGGGTTGGGCTGTGGATGGCGTTCTCGGGCGACACGAAGAACACGCCCGAGCGATACGCGACAAACGGGCTCGACGTGAAGGGCGCCGTCCTCGACTTGGGGTTGGTCGGTCGCTGGTACGGGCTCTTCCTCGACGGCTCGTGGGGCAGCGGCCCGTTCGCGCGCAAGACCTTCAACACCCATTACTCGCTCCCCAATCCCGCCAACGTCTCGTGGAAGCGCCTCGTCGTGCGCACAGGACCGCGCTTCCCGTTCTATCTCGCGTCGCTGGGCCTCGGGCCGCTCCTCGGCGTCGAGTCCGTCGACATCGACCGGGTGCGGACTGGAAAGCCGAGCGGGATCCTCGGTGGATACGTCGAGGTGGACGTCCAGCCGCTCTGCGACTGGGGCCTCTTCGCGACAGGCAGCTTCGAGAAGCCGACCGACAGTGACGAACCGTCCGGCGTGCTGCAGGTCGGCTTCTTCTATGGCCCGAACCGGGCTTGCCATAAGGAGCGCTCGACGCCAATCGGATTGCGCGTCACGCAATGACGGCGTGGCGCTGACGGGGAGCTCGTCTGATGCCTCTAGGATTGGTTTCCCGAGGCGAGCGCTTGTTTCGCCGCTCTCCGGCCGCTGGCGATGGCGCCGTGGACGGTCCCGTTCTGGCCGTCGGACTCGGTCGCCTCGCCCGCGAAGAAGAGGGTTCCCTCGATCGGAACGGCGAGCTGGCCCCCCGCCTCGCTGCCGCCCACGCCCGCATAGCTGTAGGCGCCGCGCGCGAACGGATCCGCCAGCCAGTCGTGACTGAAGCCGCCGCGAAGATCCTGGTGCAACCGGCTCGCGTCGACGCCGAAGGCCGCTGCCAGCGCGGTGACCGCCGCGTCCACCCGAGCAGCGCCGCCCAGCTGGCCGAGCGCCCGCGCATTGCGACCTCCGGCCCAGCCCGTGACGACCGGAAGCGGCGGAGGGCGGCTGACCCACCATGCCGGAAGAGGCGGTTCGCCCGTGAACAGAAAGCCATCCGGGGAAAAGCGGTCGTGCGCCAGCCATGTGTCGCTGGCGAGGCAGAGGCTCACCCGCTCCGCGTCGCCCATCTCCAAACGGCCCAGGGCTTCTTCCTTCTCGGCGAGCCTCGGCGAAAACTCGATCGCCCCCGCCTTGAGCACCCCGAGGGGGACCGTCACGATGAGCTGAGGCGCCGCAAATTCTTCGCCTGCGGATGTCCTCACGACAGCGCTCTTGCGTCCCCAGGTGACAGAGGTGGCCACGATGTTGAGCCGCACGTCGCAAAGCCTGGGGTCGATGCGCTGGAAGATGGCGGTCACCAGGCCGTCGTACCCGCCCACGAACCTGAACTGGCGATTGGCCCCGGGACGTTCGTCGGCTGCCGTGTTCTTGAGCAGCGACCGGACGCTGATGCGGGCTGGATCCGCGGCGTGGTATCCCTCGACGAGTCTCAGGCACTGCGCCTTGATCTCGGCTCTGACGTCCACCCGGTCGACGAGGTGCTGGAAGGATTCGTCGGGGCCGGCGGCGGAGGCGTGGGCGAGCACGACGTCCATCGCCGAGAAGAAGTCCGCGGTTTCCCGACCGGCGGCCGTCACACGGGGCGCGCCGCGGTCCGTCTCCCGCAGCGGCAAGGCGGCCTCGCGCGCCACGCTCAGGGTTTCCTCCACGGCCCCGTGCACGAACTCGGCCCCGAGCTCGACGGGCCCGTCGGGCGTGTGGTGGGTCATGACTCGGCCGCCCACCCGGTCGCGCGCCTCGAGCACGAGCACGCGCGCGCCCGCCGCCGCGAGGTCGCGCGCCGCGGTCAGGCCCGCGACCCCGGCACCGAGGATGAGGACTTCCGGCTGCGCGCTCATGACGTATCCTCGCTGAAGGAACCTGCGGTATGGGTGAGCGCGTGAAGCTTGAGCAACTCGAATCCTCCGAGGGAGAGACCTTCCGGCAACTCTACGCCATCTACGCCGCATCGATCGCCGCCCGTGAGCAGAAGAGCGAGAGCGCGATCGCCGCCATGATCGGCGCGGCCGAGTACCGCGTCTGGGTCGCGAAGGCCGGCGGCCTCGTGCGGGCCTTCAGCATCCTGTTCGTGCCGGCGGCCGGGCGGTTCGCGTTGCTTGAGTACATGGCCGTGGCACCGGATCAGCGCAATCGAGGTCTGGGCGCCGAGCTGTTCCGGCGCACGGTGGCGCACGCCGTGACACCCGGGGGAGGCAAACTCCCCGTGCTCTTGGAGATCGACTCGGACCGGGAAGCGTCGAGCGACCGGGCGATCCGTGCGCGCCGGGAGCGCTTCTATCGGCGGCTCGGTTGCCTCCGGATCGCCGGGCTACACTACCTCATGCCCCTCGCCGGCGAGGGCTCCCCTCCCGCGATGGACCTCCTCGTGTATTCGGCAGAGCCGCTCGATCGCCTGGGGCGGAGCGAGCTCCGACGATGGCTCGCGACCATCTATCGGGACGTCTACCGCTGCTCGCCGGACGATCCCCGGCTCGCGCAGATGGTGGCCGACCTGCCCGATCCCGTGCCGCTCGAGTGAACGAAAGGGGAGAAGCGACATGGCAATGTTCACAGTGGGGCCGACGTCATGATGACCTGGGAAAAGGCCGGCGTGATCGCCGAGGCGATGGGGTCGATCGGTATCATGTTCACCCTTTTCTACTCGGTGTGGAGCTTCACGAGGAGCCTTCGCGACGCCTACTACGCAGAGCTCGACCGCGTGTACTTCGAGCTCCTCAAGATCGGGCTCGAGCGGCCAGAGCTGCTCTCCTTCCCGGCCTCGCCCGATCCGGCCAAGGCCACGGAGTACGGCGCGTACGCGTTCATGGTTTGGAACTTCGTCGAGACGATCTTCGACCGCTGTCAGGGCTGGTCCAAGCGACGCCTGCGCGAGACGTGGTACCCGATCATTGCCGCCGAGAATGCGCTGCACCGCGGGTGGTTCGACCTGCCCGAGAATCGCCGCAGATTCAAGCAGCGCTTCGTCCGGTTCATCGAAGCCCAGTACCCGACGCCGACCAATAGATCGTGAGGCGCATCGAAGCGCAGCTCGCAGCGGAAATGTCGGCGGAGCACCGCCTCGTTCGCGCAGTCGTCTCGCTAGGTCGTCAAACCGTCGAGGGGCGCGTCGCCGCCCATGCCGAACGTTTTCGTTTGGCTGCCCGCGAGCTGAAGGATCGCCAGGAAGAGCTTCGCCAACGGCGTGCCGGGCGGGTACATCAGGTGCCGGCCTGTGATCACGCTGCCGCCGGCGTTGCCCGCCAGCACCACCGGCATCGAGGTACACGTGTGCCACCCCTCGCCGAG
>DASZFV010000453.1:0-2094 GCA_035939455.1 Polyangia bacterium | reverse complement strand
AGGAGGCTCGCGACGTCTTTGGTCGATTTCCCTTCGGCGACGAGCTGCAGGATCTCACGCTGTCGCGGCGTGAGACCGTCTGTCGGCGGCGCTTCGGGCGCGGACAGCCGCACCCTCCCGTCTCGATCGAGGTAGGCGTCGACGACGTGCTTCGAGATGGCCGGCGAAAGATAGGTCTCGCCGCGCATGACCGCCCGCAACAAGAGGGGCAGCTCCTCCGCCGCCGCGTCCTTGAGCACGTAGCCTTTGACGCCCGCCCGCAAGGCCTGCGCGACGTGTCCGGGCGTACCGTGCATCGAGAGGATCGCGACGCGCGTTCGAGGTGCCTCGCGCGCGACGCGCGCCGCGAGGTCGAGGCCGTTGAGGCCCGGCATGCTGACGTCGACGAGCGCGACGTCGGGGCTCGTCTCGAGGATGAGCCTGAGCGCCTCTTGACCGTCGGCGGCCTCGGCGACGATCTCGACGCCTGGGATCGCGGCCACGAGCCCGCGGATGCCGGCGCGCACCAGGGTATGATCGTCCGCGAGCAAGACTCTCATCGACGCGAGGGAATCATATACCTCGACGCGCGCCCCGGTCGTCGGTTCTGCGTTAGAGTGGCCGGGGACCAGCATGCCCGGCCGAGTCGTCATGAACGCAGAGAACAACCTCTCGGGGAGGATCTTCCCGACGTGGCGAGACGAGACGCTGCGGTCGATGCTCGCCGTCGCCGCCATCATCACGCCCGTCACCGCGGGTCTGGCGGTCATCGCGCGGCCACCCCCCCGCCCATTCCTCGACAGCGCCGTCATCCTCGGTGCCGGCCTCTTGCTGCCGCTGCTGCACGCCCTGCGGCGCGTGCCCGTCTCCGTGCGCGCCGCCATCACGATGCTCGTGTTCTACGGGGCCTCTGCCTTCGTGCTGGCCCGAACGGGGCTCGCGCCCGGATGTTCGCTGCTCTTCTCCCTGGCCAGCCTCTGGGGCGCGATCTACTTTGGACGCGCGGCCGGCTACGCCACGATCGTCTTGGGCTCGCTCGCCTTCATCGTCATCGGCTGGTTCGTCGCGCGCGGCCTCTTCAGGGTCCCGCCCGAGATGTTCGACGTCCACCGCTTCCGGAATTGGTTCCGCGCGGGCGTCGTCTTCGCGCTCATCGCGAGCCTGCTCACGAGCGGCGTCATGTTCGTCATCGGCCGCGTCGAGGCCGGCGCGCGTGACCTACGCGTGGCCTACGAACGCCTGGGGCTCCTGCACTTGCGGCTCGAGAGCGCGAAGGAGGAGGAGCGGCGCTTCCTGGCGCACGAGCTCCACGACGAGTTCGGACAGCTCCTCACGGCGCTCAAGCTGCGCATCCAGCTCGGCAAGGGCGCCGGCCCCGGCGCCGCCGAGCCGGACACGCTTGCCGTCATCGACGATCTCATCGCGCGCGTGCGCCGCATGTCGGGCGACCTCCGGCCCGCATTGCTCGACGAGGTGGGGCTCTTGCCGGCCCTGCGCGCCTTCCTCGACACGCAGACCGCGATCTCTGGCGTCAACATGACGCTCGAGACGACGGAGCCGCCCGAGCCCGTGGCTCGGCTCGACGGCGACGTCGAGATCACCTGTTTTCGCATCGTCCAGGAAGCCGTGACGAACGCCATGAGGCACGCCGGGGCCCGCGATCTGCGCGTGCGCATTGACCGGGAAGATGATCGGGTCGCGCTGCGGGTCAGCGACGACGGGCGGGGCTTCGACGTCGGCGTGCGCCTCGAGGGCGCGGCGGCCGATGGCCATCTCGGCGTCGTCGGCATGCGAGAACGCGTGCGCGCCCACGGCGGCGACTTTCGGCTCCGTTCAAGCCTCGGCGCGGGGACGACGATAGAGGTCGAGCTGCCGCTCGCGCGGGCCGGGCGGCGCCCGATGTCCACGGTACCCTCATAGGCGCATGGCCGCCGGCGAAGGTCTGAGGAGCGAGCCTTTGCGCGCGGCCCTGCGCGAGGCGCTCGCGGGGCGCCCGGTGGCGCTCGAGCAGCTGCTCGTGCGCCACGGCGGCGGGCCCGATCCGCGCCCGAACTTGAAGCTCGCGGCGGCCTTCGGCGACGAGATGGCCGCCTTCGACGGTCAAGCGGCGCCGCT
>DASZFV010000452.1:0-5238 GCA_035939455.1 Polyangia bacterium | reverse complement strand
CGTCGCCGACTGCCTGTGGCGCGAGGGCGCGCGCGCCCCTGCGGCGCGCGCGTACGCCGCCGTCGTCCAGGCAGCCGGAAAGCAAGCGGATGCGTTCCTGGACATCGGAGTGGCGCGCTTCCACCTCGCCGAATTCGCCGGCGAGCGTGACCCCGCCGCCGGGCGACGCCAATTCCTCGCGCTCGCCAAGGAGCAGCCCGCGCACCCGCTCGCCGACGAGGCGCTGCGGCGGGCCGCGCCGCCCTTCGGCCCGTCGCCGGCCGGGAACGCGAGCGGTGCGACGACGCCCGGCGCGTCGGCGGGCGCGCTCACGCCCGAGGATCGCCTGCGCCGCGCCGAGACGCTCACGCACGAGCGCCACTGGGACGAGGCCCTCGCCGAGCTCGCCGCGCTGCCCGCGGACGTGTCTCCCGCCGTCGCGACGGAGCGCGATTTCCAGATCGGCATGACGAAGTTCCACATGCGCCGCGATTACGCGCGGGCGGGCGAGCTGCTCCTGGGCTCCGTCCCCAAGCTCTCCGGCGAGAAGGCGGCCGAGGCGGCGTTCCACGGCGCGCGGGCGCTCTCGCGCGTCGATCGCGACGACGAGGCCATCGCGGGCTACAAGAAGGTCGTCGAGCAATTTCCGCGCTCGCGCTGGGCGGCCGAGGCGCAGTACCTCTCGGGCTGGCTCGACTACAACCGCGGGCGCTTCCGCGAGAGCCTGCCCGGCTTGCAAGCGACGCTCGACCAGTTCGGCAAGAGCGCGTTCGCCGACGACGCCGCCTGGTGCCTCGCCTTCGCGCACCTGCTGCTCGGGGACGCCGACGCGGCGTTCGCGGGCCTCGCGCGGTACGCCAAGATGCCCGCGACGGGCATGACGAGCGACGAGCGCGCCGAGCAGGTGGCGTACTGGCACGCGCGCCTGTGCGACAAGATCGGTCGCAAGGACGAGGCACGGGCGGGTTACCGCGCGCTCGCGCACGATCGACCGCTGTCATTCTACGGTCTGCTCGCGACGGCGCGGCTGCGCGAAGCCAAGGACCAAGTCAAGGCCGACGACGCGAGGCTCGAGCTGCCCACGCGCGAGTTTCCCGCGGTGGCGCCCGCGCACGCCGAGCGCGATCCGGCGCTCGCGCGCGTCCTCGAGCTGCTCGACGCCGGCATGAACCTGGAGGCGAGCGACGAGCTGCGCCGGGGCGAGAAGGACATCCTCGCGAGAGCGGGGGGCGAGAAGGCGCTGCCCTGGCTGCTCGGCCTCTATCGGCGCGCCGAGGACTTCCACCGCGCGTACCAGCTCGCCGAGTCGCACGGCGCCGCCGCGCTCGCCTCCGCGCCCACGGGCGGCGCCCGCCCGTTCTGGGAGGCGGCTTATCCCCGCGCCTTCGCCGCGCTCATCGAGAAATACGGCCCGCCCGCGGGCAACCCCGACGTGCTGCTCTACGCGATCATGCGCAAGGAATCGGGCTTCAACCCGCTCGACGTCTCCTACGCCGACGCGCGCGGGCTCCTGCAGATGATCCCGCCGACGAGCGCGCGCGTCGCCGCGGCTGCCAAGTTGCCGTTCGCGCCCGACGAGCTCTACGAGCCCGAGACCAACGTGCGCCTGGGCGCGAGCTACATCGGCGCGCTCTACGGCAAGTTCGGCGGCCAGATCCCGCTGGCGGCGGGCGCCTACAACGCCGGGCCGCGTGCCATGGCGAAGTGGTGCGAACAGCACGCCCGGCACCCCACCGACGAGTTCGTCGAGCTCATCGCCTTCGCGCAAACGCGCGAGTACGCCAAGCGCGTGACGTCGCTCTACGCGCACTACCGTTTCCTCTACGGGCCGGCGCTCTATCAGATTCCGCTCACGCTCGACCTGAAGGTGGATGCCAAGGGTCCCGATTACTGACGCGCACCTCCGGGCGCGGCCGCGTCTATACTTGCAGCATGGCCAAGTACCGCGGCACGATGAGGAGGAGCGATCTCGAGGGTGGACACTGGCAGCTCGAGTCCAACGACGGCACGACCTACGTGCTCGACGACGCGCCCGCCGCCGTCGCGCAGGACGGCGCCAGCGTCGAGATCGAGGGCGCGGTCGACAAGGGCGTCATGGGGTTCGCCATGACGGGGCCGACGCTGAAGGTGAAGTCCGCCAAGCGCGTCTAGGGGTCGCGGCCGTAGGTCGCCTCACCGGTGCAGGACCTCGATCCGCACCGGCACGACGCCCGCGCTCAGCATGTGCAGGTGCTGGGCGGCGGCCTGCGAAAGGTCGACGACGCGGCCGTGCGTGCAGCCGCAGCGATCGTTGACGCGCACGTCGATCGACGGCCCGTCGCCGCCGCCGGAGGTGCGCGTCACGCGGATCCACGTGCCGAGGGGCAGCGACTTGTGCGCGGCCGTGAGCTTGCGCGGATCGTAGCGCTCGCCCGAAGCGGTGCGGCGGCCGTTGAACTTCGGGCCGTAGTAGCTGGCGTGGCCCGTCTCGACGTCACCCGCGCCGCGCGCCCGACGGCCCGCGCCCGCGGCGCGCGCGGGGCGCTGCGCCTCGGCGTGGCCGGCGCAGCCGAGGAGCACGCCACCGGCGACGACGGCGGCTGCGAGCACGAGCACGAGCGCCGGAACCCGTGCGAGCTCAACGCGGCTTCGAGCCACCGGCCTCCCGGCCGCCACCGCCGGCCTCCGGTCCGTCGCCGAGGAGCGTCTCGGGCTCCGATTCAGGTTGGCCCGGACCCGTGGCGGCGCCGCCCTTGTCCCCGCGGGACTCGCGGCCGTCGCGAGTCTCGATCGTCCCGATGCCGTACTTCTCGAGCTTGTAATAGAGCGCGCTCGTCTTGATGCCGAGCAACCGCGCGCACTCGGTCTTGACGCCGCCGCTCTTTTCGTAAGCCCTCAGGATGAGCTGGCGCTCGAGATCCTCGAGGATGTCGGGGAGCGACATCTCTCCCGTGGGCACGGCCAGCGTGTTCTCCGCGGTGCCGCCGCGCACGCCCGCGGGCAACGCGCCGAGATCGATCTGCGTGCCCTCGGCGAAGACCAGGGACTGCTCGATGACGTTCTCGAGCTCGCGCACGTTGCCGGGCCAGTTGTGCGTCATGAGGCGGGCCAGCGCGGCGTCGGTGAGACCCGCGACGGCCGGGTTCGTGCGCGGGCCGAGCTTGGCGATGAAGTGCGCGACGAGGCGCGGAATGTCGTCCTTGCGCTCGCGCAGCGGCGGCACGTGGCACGGCACGACGTGCAGCCGGTAGAAGAGATCCTCGCGGAAGCGGCCCGCGGCCACCTCGGCTTGAATGTCGCGGTGGGTGGCCGAGACGACGCGCACGTCGACCTTGATCGTCTCCTCGCCGCCGACGCGCTCGAACTCGCGCTCTTGCAGCACGCGCAGGAGCTTGAGCTGCAGGCCCGGCGTGACGTCGCCGATCTCGTCCAGGAACAGCGTGCCCTTGTCGGCGAGCTCGAAGCGCCCGAGCTTGCGCTTGATGGCGCCCGTGAACGCGCCCTTCTCGTGGCCGAAGAGCTCGCTCTCGAGCAGGGTCTCGGTGAGCGCGCCGCAGTTCACCTTGACGAACGGGCCGTCGGCGCGCTTCGAGCGCGCGTGGATGGCGCGCGCGACGAGCTCCTTGCCCGTGCCCGACTCGCCGTGGATATAGACCGACGCGTCCGTGGGCGCCACCTTCTCGATCGACTGGAACACGGCGCGCATGACGGGCGTCTCGCCCACGATCTCATCGAAACGATACGGCAACGCCGCGTCGGCGCGCAGCGCCGCCGACTCGGCCTCGGCGCGCTCTCGCGCGCGCTTCTCGCGCCGCAGCTCGAGGGCGCGCTCCACCTTGAGCCGAACGACCTCGGGCGCGAACGGCTTCTGCAAAAACTCGAATGCGCCCGTGCGCATGGCCTCGACGGCCGTCTCGACCGTGCCGAAGGCGGTGACGATCATCACCGGGCAGTCGGGATCGCGCTCGCGCACGCCCTTGACGACGTCGAGGCCGCCCGTCCCCTCCATCTTGAGGTCCGTGATGACGAAGTCCGGGCGCGCCTTGTCGAAGGCCGCGAGCCCGGCGGCGCCCGACGCGGCCAGCACGGCCTCGTGACCCATACGGCGCACGGTCGCGCCCAGGCCCTCGCGCATGGTCTCGTTGTCGTCGATGATGAGGATGCGGGCCATCGATTGGACTCCCTCGCGGAACGAGGGCACTCAGGATAGCCTATCGCGCGTGTCAGGTGGAAAGACCGACGCCGGCAGGGCCCTCGCCCTCGTGCGCCCCGCGATCCGCGCCATGCGTGGCTACACGCCGGGCGAGCAGATCCCCGACGCCATCAAGCTCAACACGAACGAGGGCGCGTACCCGCCGTCGCCGCGCGTGATGGCGGCGCTCGCCGGCATCGCCGACGAATCCGTGCGCCTCTACCCCGACCCCGCCGCGCTCCGGCTGCGCGAGGCGGCCGCCGCGCGCTACGGCGTCGCCGTCGAGAAGGTCCTGGCGGGCAACGGCTCCGACGACTGCCTCACGATCCTTTACCGCACGTTTCTGGACCGGGGCCAGCGCGTCGCCTGCCCGTGGCCGACCTACGGCCTCTACGAGCAGCTCGCCGCCATCCAGGACGCGAAGCTCGTGACGGTGCCGTTCCGGCAAACGGGCGCGCGCTGGGAGCTGCCGCACGAGCTCGCCAAGCAGCGCGCAAAGATGATCATCCTCGCGAACCCCAACAACCCGTCGGCGACGCTGGTTCCCGTCGACGAGCTGCGCAAGCTGGCCGACGCCGCCCGCAAATCGATCGTCGTCGTCGACGAGGCCTACGTCGACTTCGCGCTCGCGGACGGGCTGGACGCGAGCCTGCTGCCCTACCTCGGCGAGCACGCGAACGTCGTCGTGCTGCGCACGTTCTCGAAGAGCTACAGCCTGGCGGGCGCGCGTCTCGGGCTCGCGTTCGCGGCGGCCTCCCTCATCGCCGAGATGATGAAGGTGAAGGACAGCTACAACGTCAACGCGCTCACGCAGGCGCTCGGCACGGCGGCGCTCGAGGACCGCAGGGCGCACGAGGACGCCATGCGCGGCACGCTCGACGAGCGCGCGCGCCTCGAGCACGAGCTCTCGGCGCTGGGCCTGACCTGGCCGGAGTCGCGCGCCAACTTCCTGCTCGTCGAATTCGGCGACCGCGCCGAGGCCATTTACGGCGCGCTCAAGGACGCCAGCCTCCTCGTGCGCTGGTGGTCCGCGCCCGAGCTGCGGACGAAGCTCCGGATCACCGTCGGCCGGCCCGACCAGAACAACC
>DASZFV010000451.1:0-1676 GCA_035939455.1 Polyangia bacterium | reverse complement strand
GCGCGACACGCAGGTCTTGCGACTGGCCTGAAGGAAGCCAACGGCGGCCAGTGCCGCGGGGACGAACACCACGAGGCACCAAGTCCAGCGCGCGCGCACGCCGATCAGGGCCGCCACGAGGAGGATCCCAACCGCGACGTTCCAGGCTCCGAACACGCGCCTGCGGCGGACGCCCGCCGGCGAGATGTTGGGCTGGCAAGGGGCGCCCCCGATGACCGTGGCCGCGCGTTCCATAGGCGAGATCTAGCACCCCGCGCCCGCGCGCGCCGGTGGGTCTGATATACCAGCGGCGGCCCATGGACCAAAAACCGTTCTCCGAGCTCGAGCTGCCCGCGCCCCTCGCCCAAACGATCGCCGCGCGGGGCTACGAGCGCACGACGGCCGTCCAGGCGGCCGTGGCGAGCCCCGAGCACGCGGGCCGTGACCTCCTCGTGTCGTCGGAGACTGGTTCGGGCAAGACGCTCGCGTTCGGCATCGCCCTCGCCGAGAGCCTGCTCGCCGGGGCGCCGGCGCCGACGGCGGATCGGCCCGCGGGACCGCGCGCGCTCGTCATCACGCCGACGCGCGAGCTGGCGACGCAGGTGCGCAACGAGCTGCACTGGCTCTTCGCGAAGACCAAGCTGCGGCTCGGGGTCTTCACGGGCGGCACCGACGTCCGCGGCGATCTCGCGCAGCTGCGGCCCGGCGTCGACCTCGTCGTCGGGACGCCGGGCCGCCTCGTCGATCTGGTGACGCGCAAGAGCTTGCGCCTGGAAGGCGTACAGACGGTCGTGCTCGACGAGGCCGACGAGATGCTCGACATGGGCTTCCGCGAAGATCTCGAGACGCTGCTCGCCGCGCGCGCCGGGACGGTCGCCAATGGTCAGCCTGATCGCGCCCGCACGCTCATGTTCTCGGCGACGCTGCCCAGGCCCATCCTCGCGCTCGCGGCGCGCTACCAGCACGACGCCGTCCGCATCGACGCCCGGACGCGCAAGGGCGCCGCCGACGCCGGTCACCAGGACATCAGCTACGTCGTGCACCTCGTCGCCATGGGGGAGCGCGTGCCCGCCGTCGTCAACGTCCTGCGCCAGCACGCGGGCCTGCGCGCCATCGTCTTCGGAACGACGCGCGATGGCGTCGCCGAGCTGCACGAGCAGCTCGGCAAGCGTGGCTTCCGCGCCGTTGTGCTCTCGGGCGACAGAGCCCAGTCGGAGCGCACGCGCGCCCTCGCGGCGCTGCGCAACGGCGACGCGGACTTGCTCGTCGCGACGAACGTCGCGGCCCGCGGCCTCGATCTGCCCGAGGTGGACCTCGTCGTCCACGCCGACCTGCCGCTCAACGCGGACGCCCTCACTCACCGCAGCGGGCGCACGGGGCGCGCCGGGCGCAAGGGCACGAGCGTGCTCATCGCGACGCTCGCCGAGCGGCGCAAGGCCGAGCGCCTCCTCGCCGAGGCTCGCGTGCCGTATACCTGGACCGCCGCGCCGGGCGAGCGCGACATCGCGCGCGCCGCCGAGGCCGGGCTGGCCGCTTCTCTCGTCGAGGCGTCGCGCGAGAGCGACGCGCCCGAGGCCGGCGACGCGCGCGAGCTCGCGGCCCGCCTCGCCGCCGACGTCGACCGCGACGCCCTGCTCGTCGCGCTGCTGCGGCGGGAGCTCGCGCGCATGCCGTCGGGCGAGCCGCTCACCGAGGTC
>DASZFV010000450.1:0-4636 GCA_035939455.1 Polyangia bacterium | reverse complement strand
ACGATCGACGCGTGCCTCGGCCGCGTCATCGACGCCGCCGCCAAGGTGAACGCCAGCGTCTTCATTACGGCCGACCACGGCAACTGCGAGATGATGGTCGACCCGGAGACGGGCCAGCCGCACACGGCGCACACGACCAATCCCGTGCCCTTCATCGCCGTGGGCGCCGACCTCGTGGGCCGCAAGCTGCGCGCGGGGGGACGCCTCGCCGACGTCGCGCCGACGCTCATTGACTATCTGGGCCTCGAGCAGCCCCCGGAGATGGACGGCCGCTCGCTCCTCGAAGCCAAGGACGCATGAGCATCGGCAGGCGCCTCATCGATCTCGCGCGCTCCGAGCTGAACTCGCTGCTCGACAAGGCCGCCGAGCTCGACGACGGCCGCCGGAACGAGGACGGCTGGGGCGGCGACCTCGGTGGGCTCTCCGACGACGAGCTCGAGGCCGAGCTCGAGCGCCGGCGACTCGCCCGCCAGGAGGCCGAGGAAGCCGCGCGCGGTCCCCGCCCCGCCTCCGTCCGCGCCGGCACCGCCGCTGGCGCCGCCACCGGGGCGCGTTCGAGCGCCCGCCCGCGCGCCGACCCGCCGCGCCGCACCGCCGCTGGCGACGAGGCCATCCGCAGGGCTTACGCCGCCCTCGAGGTCCCGCCCGGCTCCGACTTCGAGACCATCCGCAAAGCCTACCGGCGCCTCATGCGCAAGTATCACCCCGACCTCCACGCCGGCTCGCGCGAGGGCTTGCGCGCCGCCACCGATCTCACACAGCGCCTCACCGAGGCTTACAAGCTCCTCGAAAAACAAACGCGCCGCTGAACATCTACCAGCCTACCAGCCGCCGGAGATGCCAGCCACCGCCGGAGGTACCAGCCGCCTCCGGAGAGAGCTTCACTCCGTCCGGAGCAAGTTGAGCCTGCTACCGCCGAAGGCGGCGGCGGGCGATCAGGACGGCGCCGAGCGCCGCGAGTAGCCAGGCCGGGGATGAGCCGCCCGCGCGGGGCGAGCCGCCGAGGGCGCAGCCGCTGCCGCCGCCGCCGGGGGGCGTCGTCGAGGTGCCGCCCGTGGAGGGCGTCTCGCTCGGGGTCGCAGAGGCGGTGGGCAGGCCGGGACGCGCGCCCGGGACGGACGTGCCGCCCGAATCCGACAGCTCGGCGGTCGGCGTGTTGCCGAACGCGCCCATGTTGACGCGCGCACCGTTCGGCTGCGGCTCGAGCCCATACGCGTCGCCGGGGTCGCCCCGGTCGGTCGTGGGCTGGAAACCGGCGAGGTGAAAGTCCGCCGTCGAGCGAAACGACACGGCCACGGAGACGTCGCCGGTGCCGGCCGTCGCGTCCTGGTAGTTGGCCGTGGCGTTCGCGAACACGTCGTTGTAGCGGCTCGTCACGCCGCCCTGGCCGGTCTGCGCGAGGCCCGTCTCGTTCTGAACCACGAGGCTGCTGTGAATGGAGAGCTTGCCCCCCACGGTGGCGCCGATGCCGTTGCGCGCCAGCGTCACGTTGACGGCCTCGGCCCCCGCGCCCTCCTCGACCTGGACGCCCGCCTTCTTGTTGTCGCGCACGACGACGTTGCGCAGGACCGCGTTCGAGACGTCGACCACGTCGACGCCGACGTCGGCGCCCATGACCGTGAGGTTCTTGAGCACGGGCGCGCCCGTGTGCGCCGCGGCCGTGATCTGAATGCCGGCCGGGAGGCCCGTCGCGTCCACGATCGTGTCTTGCGGGCTCGTGCCGACGAGCGAGACACCCGCGGGCAGCGACAGCGTCGATGTCAGGTGCAGACTGCCGCGCCCGAGGTCGATCTGGCCGCCCGTGGCGGGCAGCGAGGCGACGGCGGCGTCGACCGTCTCGAACGACTTGCCAGCGACATCGATCGTCGCGGGGATCGACAGAATGAACGTCTGCAACGGCGACCAGGACGACCACGCGCCCTTCTCGTCGCGGCTGCGCACCGCGTAGCGATACGTCGCGCCGGGCGCCAGGCTGGTCGTGAGGAGCGCTGACGTCTCGCCCGCGGCCGTGTCGAGCTGCGCGAGCGGTGACTCGTAGAGGTCGTCACCGGTTCCCATGACGCGCACCTGATAGCGGAGCGCCTGGCCCTCGGGGTCCGCGGCCGCGGCCCACTTGAGCGTCGGCCTGGGACCGTCGACCATCTGCCCGTCGGCGGGATCGAAGCCGCCCGCGGGCGCGAGCGGAGCGTGGTTGACGTCGGAGGCGAAGGCGTGCACGACGCCCATATCGGTCGCGATGACGAGCAGGCCGTTCGCGAACACGGGCGACGAGCGCGTCGGCGCGCTCAGGCTGGCGGCCCACAGCTGCTTGCCGCCAAGGTCGTAGACCTGCACCGACGGCACGATGCTGGACGCCACGGCGACCAACGGCGAAGATTCCGTCGCGAACGACGCCGGTGTCGGCGAGACGTTGAGCTCGGGGATGTCGTTGGAGGTCGAGGCGTCGCGATGGCCAATCTCCTGCTGCCAGGCCACGGCCGCCGTCTTGGGATCCGCGGCGACGATGTACTCGCGCAGCGTGTGGACAACGGGCGCGCCGACTGTCGCAGGCTTGAGGTCGTACTCGAAGCGGGTCACGAACACGACGAGGTCGCCGAGGAGCGCGGGCGAAGAGACCGCGTGCCGGCTGCTCGTGAAGGCCGTCGCCGCGGGGGCGGACGGGTCCGTCACCTGAACTGGCCAACCGGAGAGCGCCTGTCCGGTCGTCGCGTCGGCCGCGTAGAGCGCCGACGCGGCGCCGCCCGGCAGAAAGTAGGCCGTCGTCCCGACGACGAGCGGTGCCGAGAGGCCCACCGCGCCCTTGACGTCGGAGCGCCACGCCGTGACGCCCGTGAGGACGTCGAGCGTCTGGTAGCGGCCCCCGTTCATGCCGAACGTGACCCGCCCGGCGCCGAGCGCGGGCGACGACGTCACGAGATCGGCGACGGCGTCCGGCGCCGTCTCCCACTGCGTGGCGCCCGTCGACGCGCTCAGGCGGACGACCTTCTGCTGCGGAAACCCGGCCGCGAGCACGACGCTCGCACCCATGTCGTCCGACACGACGGCCGGCGAACCGTAGTTCTGCCCGCCGAACGCGCGCGACCACGCGCTCGCGCCCGTACCGAGGTGCAGCGCCTGCAGCTGGCCCGACAGCGTCGGGAAATAGATGCGGCCGTGATCGACGGCCGGCGACGCGCCGATGCCTCCGCTCGCCTTCACGGTCCACGCCTGAGTGCCATCGAGCGCGTTCAACGCCGTGACGTCGCCCTTGGCGCCGGCGACGACGACGAAGCCGTCGACGACCGCGGGGCTCGCGACGAACGCTCCCGCCGAGGGGCTGGCGTTCCACGCGATTGAGAATGGCGCGCCGGCCTTCTCGTCGGTGGCTCGACCGCGCCCTCCGTCGAGACCCAACGACGGCCAGTCGTTCGCGAACGCGGGAGCCCCGCTCGTGAAAAGAGGCGCGAGCGCGAGGCCAACCGCAGAAATACGAACGAGTCTTTTGTACGCGAACATAGTGACCGCTCCCGGCGCAGGTGCTGATGCGCCACAACCAAACCTCGGCTGAACGACACCCCGTCTTGAAGTGATCTTACAGAAAATTAGCTAGGAGAAAACCCGTAGGGCATGCGGCAGAACCGGCCGTCGACCGAATAGGCCTCATGCGATACATCACACGGTTCTCATTGGTGTTTTGGGCGTGGATCGCCTGAACGGCGGCGCCGATCGCATCGCGCTCTGCCGCGGCCTTCCCCGAGCCTGCGGGCGACGGGGTTGAGGCGTGTTCGAGCTGGCCGCGAGCGCGGGAGCCTGCGAGGATTCGCCCCCTCGATGACCACGGCAGCCTCGTCAGACTCCGGCGCCGGCCCGCGAGCCGATTCGCCGGCGCCGCTCGCCGCGCTGCTGCCCGCGCGCGCCGAGGTCGTCGACGCCGACGAGATCTTGGCCCGCTTCATGACCTGGGTGGCATCGACGGGGCTGGCGCTGTATCCGGCGCAAGAAGAGGCGCTGCTCGAGATCATGGCCGGCAAGCACGTCGTGCTCAACACGCCCACGGGCTCGGGCAAGTCGCTCGTCGCGACGGCGCTGCACTTCAAGGCGCTCGCCGAGAGTCGGACGTCTTTCTATACGTGCCCCATCAAGGCGCTCGTGAGCGAGAAGTTCTTCGCGCTCTGTCAGCTCTTCGGCCCCGACAGCGTCGGCATGATGACGGGCGACGCGACGATCAACCGCGACGCGCCGCTCATCTGCTGCACGGCCGAGATCCTCTCGAACATGGCGCTGCGTGACGCCGCCGCGCGCGTCGACACCGTCGTCATGGACGAGTTCCACTACTACGCCGACCGCGAGCGCGGCGCCGCCTGGCAAATCCCGCTGCTGTCCCTCGACAAGACGACGTTCCTCCTCATGTCGGCGACGCTGGGCGAGCTCAAGGCCGTCGAGGACGGGCTGCGCGCGCTCACGAAGCGCGAGGTCGCGACGGTGCGCAGCCGCGACCGCCCCGTGCCGCTCGACTTCGACTACCGCGAGACGCCGCTGCACGAGACGATCGCCGAGCTCGTGACGTCGGGCCGCTATCCCATCTACCTCGTGAACTTCACGCAGCGGGCCTGCGCCGAGGAGGCGCAGAACCTCATGAGCGTCGACATCTGCACGA
>DASZFV010000449.1:0-7248 GCA_035939455.1 Polyangia bacterium | reverse complement strand
ACGCGCTCGGGGTCGAGGCCGGCGCGCTCGGCGTTGAGCTTGGCGTAGCGCGAGCGCTCGAGCTCGTCGACCTGGTGAGCGTCGCTGTCGAGCACGAAGTCGATGTCGCGGCCGCGCGCGCGTCGCAGCCATTCGGCGGGCAGGTCGAGGCGCGGCAGCGCGCCGTTGATCTCGAGGGCCGTGCCCGTCTGCTCGGCGGCGGTGAGGATGGCGTCGGCATCGAGGTCGATGGGCGGGCGGCCGCCGATCATGCGCGTCGTGAGGTGGCCGATCATGCGCACCGTGGGGTCGTGCATGGCCGTGACGACGCGCTTCGTCTGGGCCGCGCGGTCGAGGTTGAGGTGGTCGTGCACGGAGGCGAGGCACCAGTCGAAGCCGCGGCGAAACTCGAGGTCGTAGTCGAGCTCGCCCGCGGGGCCGATATTGAGCTCGACGCCCTGGAGGAGCTTGAAGGAGTCGCCGAGCTGGGCCTGCAGCGCGCGGATCTTCGCGCGCTGGTCGAGGAAGGCCTGGCGGCCCACGCCAGAGACCGTGCCCTCGGCGTGGTCGGTGACGGCGAGCGCGCGGTAACCGCGCGCCCGAGCGGCGGCCACCATCTCCTCGAGCGAGGAGCGCCCGTCGCCGGACATCGAGGTGTGCAAGTGAAAGTCGCCCATGACGGCGCCGATCGGCTTCGGCAGCGTGCCCGCCTCGGCGGCCTCGAGCTCGCCGGTGTCCTCGCGCAGCACGGGGGGGATGAAAGGCAGGCCGAGCGCGGCGTAGATCTCCTCCTCGGTCTCGCTCGCGACGATCTGGCCGCCCTCGATGGCGGTGAGCGCGTACTCGTTGAGTGTGAGGCCGCGGGCGAGGGCGCGCTGGCGCAGCTTGACGTTGTGGGACTTCGAGCCCGTGAAGTAGAGCAGCGCGGCGCCGAGTTGGTGGGGCGAGACGACGCGTACGTCGATCTGAATGCCGCGCGGCGTGACGACGCTCGTCTTCGTGTCGCCGCGTCCGAGCACGCGGTCGACGAGGGGCATGGCGACAAATACCTCCATGACGGGCGCGGCGTCCGAGGCCGCGACGATGACGTCGACGTCGCCGCAGGTCTCGGCGAAGCGGCGCAGCGAGCCGCAATAGGAGGCGTGGGCGACGCCCGGCACCTCGGAGAGGCGGGCGACGATGCGCGCCGCGAGCGGCAGCGCCACCGAGATGGGCGTGCGCGAGACCGCGCCCTGGGCGTCGAGGCGCGCGAGCGACTCGGCGAGCTTGCCCTCGGACTTCGGACCGAAGCCCTTGAGCGCGGCCAGCTTGTGCGCGGCGAGCGCCGCGCGCAGATCCTCGAGCGACTGCACGCCGAGCTCGGCGCGCAGCCGCATGACCGCCTTGGGGCCCACGCCTGGCAGGCGCATGAGCGCGACGACGCTGGCCGGGTGCTTGGCGCGCAGGCCCTCGAGCTTCGCGACCTTGCCCGTCGCGAGCAGCTCGCGGATCTTCTCGGCCGTGCTCTTGCCGACGTTCTCGATGGCTTGCAGCCCCTTGAGATCGAGTGTCGCGAGATCGCCCGCGAAGGGGCCGATGCCGTGGGCGGCGTTCTCGTACGCGCGCACGCGGAACGACTGGGGGTCTCCCTCGTCGAGCGTCGTGAGCTCGGCGAGCTCCTTGAGCATGTCGAGAACGTCTTGCTTCACGTCAGCCATGGCGACCCACATGTTGTAGCCTCGTTCGGCGTGGCCAAGGCGGATAAAGCGGAGGTGCTGACCCTCGCGGGCCGCGAGGTCCGGGTCTCCAACCCCGACAAGCCGTACTTCTCGCGCCAGGTGAAGCTCTCGAAGCTGGACGTCGTCGGCTACTACGTCGAGATCGCGCCCGGCGCGCTCGCGGGCATCCGCGATCGGCCCATCGTGCTCAAGCGCTTCGTCGACGGCGCCGAGGGCGAGCCCTTCTATCAGAAACGCGCGCCCGAGAACCGGCCCGAGTGGCTGCGCACGGTGACGCTCTCGTTCCCGTCGGGGCGGACGGCCGAGGAGGTGGTCGTCGACGACGTCGCCGGCCTGGCCTGGGTCGTCAACCTCGGCTGCATCGAGCTGCACCCACACCCCGTGCGAGCGGGTGATCTCGAGCACCCCGACGAGCTGCGCGTCGACCTCGATCCCGGGCCGGGCGTCGCCTGGGGCGACGTCCGCAGGGTCGCGCTGGAGGTGAAGGCGCTCCTCGAGGAGTTGGGGCTGCGCGGGTGGCCCAAGACGAGCGGCTCGCGCGGCATGCACGTCAACGCGCGCGTCCTGCCGCGCTGGTCATTCAGCGAGGTGCGGCGGGCGGCGCTCGCGCTGTCGCGCGCGATCGAGCGGCGCGCGCCCACGCTCGCGACGTCGAAGTGGTGGAAGGAGGAGCGCCACGGCGTCTTCCTCGACTATAACCAGAACGCCAAGGACCGCACGACCTGCTCGGCCTATTCGCTCCGACCCCTGCCGGACGCGCGCGTCTCGGCGCCCCTGCGCTGGGACGAGGTCCCCGACTGCGAGCCCGCCGACTTCACCGTGCTGACGATGCCGAAGCGCTTCGCCGCGGTCGGCGACGTCCACGCCGACATGGACGCCGCGGCCGGCTCGCTCGAGGGGCTGCTCGAGCTCGCGGCGCGCGACCAGGCATCGGGCCTGGGGGACGCGCCCTGGCCGCCGCACTTCCGCAAGATGGAGGGCGAGGCGCCGCGCGTGGCTCCGTCGCGCGCGCGCGGCGCGGGCGCGGCGGCCGGCGGGGCGAAGCCCAAGCGCGAGAAGATGCCGCTCGTGACCGTCGCGAGCTCGCCCGACAAGGCGGCGGCGCTGGCCGGCCTCGAGCGGTGGAAGGCGCGCCACGCCGACGCCGCCGCGCTGCTCGCGGTGGACGACGTCCTCGTCGATTCCATGCGCGGCCGCTCGTCGACCTGGACGCGCGTGCGCGTCAACCTGCGCCACGTCCCCGACGCCCAGCGACCCGCGGCCGAGCCTCCCGACCCCGACGACGATCCGACGCGCGCGTGGCGCGCGGCCATGCGGGCGCACAAGGCAAAGTCCGCCGCGAAGCCGGAGCACGGCTGATGGCTGGAATGCGCCTCCACCTCGTCGACGGCACCTACGAGCTCTTCCGCGCGCACTACGCGCCGCGCCCGGGACACGCCTCGCCCACGGGGCAGGATCTGAAGGCGACCGTGGGCGTCGTGGCCTCGCTGCTGTCGCTGCTCCACGACGCGGCCGAGGACGTCACGCACGTCGCCGTCGCGTTCGACAACCCGATCCGCTCGTTCCGCAACGATCTCTACCCGCTCTACAAGAGCGACGAGGGCGTCCCGCCCGAGCTGCGCGTGCAGTTCGATACGGTCGAGGACGGCGTGCGCGCCATCGGAATCGCCGTCTGGTCGATGCGGGAGCACGAGGCCGACGACGGGCTCGCGGCGGGCGCCCTCAAGTTTCGCGACGAGGTCGACCAGGTGCGCATCATGACGCCCGACAAGGATCTCGGGCAGTGCATCCGCGGCACGCGCGTCGTGCAGGTCGACCGCCGGCAGATGAAGGAGACGGACGAGGCCGCCTTCCGGGCGCGCCGCGGCTTCGCGCCCACGAGCATGCCGGACTACCTCGCGCTCACGGGCGACGCCGCCGACGGCTTTCCGGGCCTGCCCGGCTTTGGCGAGAAGGGCGCGGCGCTGGTCATCGGCGCCTACGAGCACCTCGAGGCCATCCCCGCGCGCGCCGAGGACTGGAGGGTCAAGCCGCGCGGCGCGCTCCAGCTCGCAGCCACGCTCGCCGCGCGGCGCGAGGAGGCGTTCCTCTACCGCAAGCTCGCGACGCTCGTCGAGACCGCGCCCGTCGCGGCATCGCTCGACGAGGTCCGCTTCCGCGGCGTGCCGCCCGCCCGCTTCGAGGCTTGGTGCCGCGCCGTCGGCGCGACGACCCTCGCGACGGTCCCCCGACGCTGGGAGTCCTAGCGTCCCGTGCCGAAGATCGCCGCGAGCTCGTGGGGTGGCACGACCTCGAGCTGGGCGAAGGTGCAGTCGCGCGGGACCTTGTCGGGGCGCCAGCGGCGGAACTGGGCCGTGTGGCGGAAGCGCGTGCCCTGCATGTGGTCGTAGGCCACCTCGACGACGAGCTCGGGGCGCAGCGGCTCCCACGACAGGTCCTTGCCCTGGCTCCATCGGCTGCTCGCGCCCGGGCGGCGTTGCGCGCCGGCTTCGCTCCAGTCGGCCCCGGCCCAGGCGCGCCACGGGTGCCCGGCGAGCGCGCCCTCGCGGTACGGCGCGAGGAAGTCGACGAGCTCGCGCCGCTTCTCGGCCGTGAAGCTCGCAACGACGCCCACGTGCTGGAGGGCGTCCGCGTCGTCGTGCAGCCCGAGCAGCAGCGAGCCGACGGCCGTGCGCTCGCTGCCCTTGTGCCAGCGGAACCCCGCGACGACGCAGTCGCAGTCACGCTCGTGCTTGACCTTGAACATCGTTCGCTTGTTCGATTCGTAGGCGCCCGCGCCGGGTTTGGCCATGACGCCGTCGAGGCCCGCGCCCTCGAAGCGTCCAAACCAATCGCTGGCCGTGGCGAGATCCTCGGTCGCGGGCGTGAGGTGGAGCGGCGGCCTGGCATTCGCCAGCAGCGCGGCCAGCGCGGCGCGCCGCTCGCGGAACGGCGCGGTCCGCCAGTCGCGGTCGCCCTCGCACAACAGATCGAAGAACACGACCGACGCCGGGATCTCCTGTGAGAGCATTTTGGCCCGTGAGGCCGCCGGGTGCAGGCGGAGCTGCAGCGCCTCGAAGTCGAGCGCGTTCGCGCGCGCGACGACGACCTCGCCGTCGAGCACGCAGCGCTCCGGGAGCTCCGCCTTGAGCGGCGCGGCGAGCTCGGGGAAGTAGCGATCGAGCGGCTTCTCGTCGCGGCTCTGGATGAGGAGCTCGTCGCCGTCGCGAAAGACGAGCGCGCGGAAGCCGTCCCACTTCGGCTCGTAGATCCAACCCGCGCCCGCGGGCAGCTCGTCGACCCGCTTGGCGAGCATGGGGAGCAGCGGCGGGTTCACGCGCAGGCGCATGGCGCCATGCTAGGTGCCCGCCTGCTCGGCGGCAACGTCAGGCCGTGAGAGCGAGCGGCCAGGAGGCGCCGCCCAGGTTCGGTTGCAGCTCGCGGAGGGCGTCGCGCAGCTCGCCGATCGTCGCCCGCCCGCGCGGGTTGGGGACGAGCCCCGCGGTCAAGATCTGCGCGAGCGGCGCGAGCGCGGGCGTTGCATGTAGCGCCGCCAAGCTCGCCGGGTTGCCGTCGTGCTCGAAGTGGCAGGCGATGAGCGCCGGCAGGGTTTCGGCCACGAAGAGGGGACGACCCATGAACATCTCGTGGGCCAGGCAGCAGAAGCCGTAGACGTCCGCCGCGGTCGGCTCGGTCGAGCCGTACATGCCGGGGTCCCACACCTCGGGCGCGCCGTAGTGCGGGCTCGCGCAGCCGGGACGGATCTTGCGGCCCGCGAGCCCGAAGTCCACGAGCACGGGGCTCGCCTGCTGGGAATCGGAGACGAGGTCGGTCTCGCCGCGCGGCTGGCGCATGATGATGTTGGCCGGCTTGATGTCGAGGTGGCCGAGGCCCTGCGCGTGCATCGCCGAAAGGCCCGCGGCGATGCCCTCGAGGATCGCGAACGCGGCCGTCATCGACAGCTCGCGCCGATCGAGGACGCGCTCGAGCGACGTGCCCGAGACGAGCTCCATGACGAGGATGGGCTTGGGGCGCGCGGCGGCGTCGAAGGTCACGAAGCCCGCGAGGTTCGGGTGGGGCGCCAGCGTGAGCAGGGCGCCCGCCTCCTCGCGGAAAAGGTGCAGAAATTCTTGCTCGGTGAGCGTGCGCGAGTTCTGGCCGTTATAGGATGGCACTTTGAGCGCGTACGTCTCGGCGCCCTCGTCGTGGCGCTCGTGCGCGCGCTGCGCGACGAACACGGAGCCGGCGGCGCCGTTGCTGAGCGGACGCTGGACGTAGAAGCCGCCGAGGAGGCGCGAGGGCGGCAGCCATGCCGGCAGGCGCAGCCGCGGCGTCGAGGGATCTGCGACCACCGGGCGCACGGGCGCGCCATCGGAGAGACGGTCGCGCGGCAGATCGCCTAGGCGCGAGAGGACGCGCGCGACGGCGTCGCCGATGCCAGCGGGGAAATCGGCGCGCAACGCCTCGACGGCGTCATTGATGAAGCCGCCGAGGGGGACATCCCCGCCGCGCCGCGCGGATTCGACCGCGCCCTCGAGCGAGCGCACGGCGGCGCCCACGGTCGGACCGCCTGGCGAGCTCGGCAGCCCGACGCGAGCGCGGGCCGCCGCGAAGAAGCGCGCCGCGTAGACGATTGTCGCCTCGAGGCCCTGGAGGAACGAGCCGTTGTCATCGGGCTCGAGCGCGGCGAGCGCGCTCACGCGGTTGAGCGCGCGGAGGGCCTGGCCGAGCTGGACGAGCGTCTGGCGCAAACCCTCGACGCGCGGCGAGACCGCGAGCGGCAGGGCGTGCGCGAGCGTCGCGAGCGGCTCGAGGAACGATCGATCGACGCTCTCCGCGGGGCTGGGCGCCGCGAGCCGCACGAGGTCGGCGGCGGCGGCCATGACCTCCTTGACCTCTGCCACCATGGACGCCTCGGCGATCACGCGCAGGTCGGCGGCGCCGCGCACGCGCGTGAGCACGGCTACGAGCACGTCGGACAGCTCGCCCATCTGGGCCCGCGCGATGCGATCGCAGGCGCGCGCGAGCGCGGCGGCCGTGATGCGCTTGAGCGGCGAGGGTGGATCACCGTGCGCGCGACGCAGCAGTAGGCGAAAGGCTCTCAAGCGGCCCGCGCGCGCGAGCCCGCCGCCGTCGTCGCCCGCGCCGCGCTCGGCGTCGAGCACGTGGAGGAGCGCGCGCAGGCGTCGCAGCCGGAACGTCAGGTGCGGCACGTCGGAGGTGGGCAGCGGCGGCTCCTCGCGCTTGCAGATCCACTCGTCGAGGCGGGCCAGCAGCGCCGCGAGCGGATCGGGCGCGGCCGCGCCGCGCGCGGCGGCCGGGCGCGCCACCGCGAGCAGGTGACGCAGGAGCGCGGTCTCGAGCAGGCCGCGCTCGAGCTGACCGACGGCGCGGAACGAGCGCCGCCGCGCCTCGGGCGTCGCGTCCGTGTTCGCCTCGACCTCGGCGAGCACGCGCCCGGCCGCGGCGAGCGCGGCCTCCGTGCGGGGCCGCAGATCGGCGCCCTCGGCGAAGGCCTGCAGCGCGGACGCGAGCAGCTCCTCGATCGTGCGCGCCCGCGCCGTGTCGTCAG
>DASZFV010000448.1:0-13123 GCA_035939455.1 Polyangia bacterium | reverse complement strand
ATACTGCGCCGCATGCGTATCCGCGAGCCGTGGCCGTCGGCACGCACGCGTCAGCGCCGGCGCGAGTTCGCCGCCGTCTTCGACGCCGTTCCGCCGGGCGGGCTCGGCGACGGGCTCGAGATAGGCGGCGGCGACGGCTTCCTGGCCTCTCTCGTGGCCGCGTACTGCCGGTCGTTCGTGACGACGGACTCCTACCGTCCGCGCCTCGCAGATGGCTCGAGCGCCCTGCCGGGCGGCGTGCGCCACCTCGTCTGCGACGCCGCCAGGCTGCCGTTCGCGGACGCCTCGTTCGACTTCATCTTTTCGTCGAGTGTGCTCGAGCACATCCGCGATCGGGCGGCCGTGTACCGGGAGCTGCGTCGCTGCCTGCGCCCCGGCGGTGTCATGGTGCACATCATGCCTTCTCGGACGTGGAAGCTCTTGCAGCTGCTCTTCTATTACCCGCACCACCTCGTGGGCGGCATCGATCTGCTGCTCGACGCGGCTGGGCGGGCGCTGCGGCCCCGCGCGCCCGCCGCGCGCGGGTCGGCGCAGGCCCTCGACACCAATCGCTGGAGCGACGAGCGGCGGCTCACGCTGCGGCTCGTTCTCCAGAACGTCGTCCCGCAGCCGCACGGCGAGTACCCCGGCAACCTCGCGGAGTGGCGAGGTTTCGGCGCGCGCGCCTGGGAGCGTGAGTTCTCCGCGGCCGGTCTGACCGTACAGCGGCTCGTGCTGCTGCCGCTCTACTCGGGCTACGGCTTCGGCTTCGACCGTCTGCGCCGCCTCGGCGAGCGCTGGGGCCTGTCGTCTCACAACGCCTTCGTCCTGACGGCGGAGGCGACGCCGCCGCTGGCCCTCGCGTGGTTCGAGCGCGCGCCCCGCACGCTCGCGCCCGCGGCGCTCCCGGGGCGCGCGTGAAGCGCGCGCTCGCCTTCGGGGGCCTCGCTGCGGCCGTCGTCGCGACGCTGTGGGCGTGCGCGGAGATCGAGATCGCGTGCCCCGCGGGCACGGGCCCGCAGCGCCGCGTCTTCAGCGGCGGCGCTGAGGCCGAGTGGTGCCGCCGCGGCGACGGAGTGCGCCAGGGCCTCGAGGTGCGGTACTACGAGAGCGGCGCCAAGATGATCGAGGGCGCCTACGTCGACGGAGCGCGCTTCGGCGAGTGGTTCTATTATCCGAGCGAAGGCCCGGCCTGGCGGCGGGACTATTGGGAGGACGGCGCGCTCGTCGAGAAGAAGGTCGAGCTTCCCCCGCGACGCGCAGACCAGCCTGCCGTCGACGTCCTCGCGCCCACCGACTCGCTCATCATCAAGCTGGCCTCCGCCGATCCCACGCTCACGCGCACGATCCGGCAGGAGGAGCTACCGACCTTCGCCGTCTGGTACGGCAGCGGCAAGCCGCGCGTCCTCGGCCACTACGATCGCGACGGGTTTCGCGTGCGCACGTGGCTGTTCTGGTACGAGGGCGGCGGGCTCGCGCGCGAGGTCATGTACGAATCCGGCGTGCGCCAAGGGCTGTTTCGGGAGTGGTACGAAAACGGCGGCGCGAAGACCGACGGCGCCTACGACGACGGCGAGTGTGACGGACGCTGGCGCCGCTGGGACGCGGCGGGCCGGCTCGCATCCGACCAGACGTATACCCATGCTATGGTGTCCCGGTGAAGCGCTCGGTCAGCGTGCAAATCGCGGGCGTTCGCTACTCGCTCAAGACCGACGAGGACGAGCGCTGGGTCAAGACGATCGCGTCCTTCATCGACGCCAAGATGCGCGAGGTGCAGAAGGGGACACGCACGGTCGATACGCAGGCGGTGGCTGTTCTCACGGCGCTGCAGGTTGCCGAAGAGCTATTCGCAGAACGCCGCGACACGCTGGAACTGCGGAAAAGCATTCGCGAAAAGAGCCAGTCCCTGCTTGACTATCTCGAACGCGAGGCGCGAGTATGATGGCGTTTTCACGTCCCGTTTTTTGCTGCTGCTCCCTTTCTGATTCTCCCGAAGGGTTTCCGTTTGCCGCCGGGCGAACGTCTCAATAGATTGATCGGGTTTCGAGCTCCCAAGACTTTGTTCCGGAGGCCGACTCCGTGCCCGCTCGTGATGACGTCCGTCCGGGGGTGATTGGATCCGTCGCTGTCCGATGGTTCCGATGTCATCGACCCCCAGCCCAGCTCTCGTAGACCAAAAACGTCGGCTTCGGCGCACGATGGCCGAGCGGCGCGGCGCCTTGTCCGCGACCGAGCGCGACGCGTGCGCGCGGGCAGCGGTGGCGCGCCTCATGGCGCTCCCCGCGCTGGCCCGCCCGCCCAGGGCGACCGCGTCGTTCTCGGCATACGTCGCGATCCGGGGTGAGCTCGACCCGGCGGGCGCGCTCGAGGCTGCGCGCGCGGCCGGCTTCGATGTGGCGCTGCCGCGCATCGACACGAGCTGGCCACCGCGGCTGCGCTTCCACCGCGCGACGGGACCGGCCGATCTCTGCGACGGCCCGCACGGCCTCACGGAGCCGGTCGCTTCCTGTCAGGTGGTCCCGATCGAGGAGATCGACGTCATGCTCGTGCCGGGCCTGGCCTTCGACGCCGCGGGGCGGCGCCTCGGTCAGGGCGGCGGCTATTACGACGGCGCGGGCCGTGACCTGCGGGAGCGACGAGCCGCCGCGGGACGCGCACCCGCCTTCCTCATCGGTTTCGCGTACGACTTCCAGATCGTCGAGACCTGTCCGGCCGATGAACGGGACGTCGCTGTTGATCTCGTCGTCACCGAGCGCCGTGTGCTCGAGGCGAGGGTGGCGGCATGATCCCCACGATCGTCGCGGCGTCGCTCGTCGTCGTCGCGTTCGTCATCGCGTTGTTCGTGGGGCGCGCGCTTCGGCCGCCATCGCTGCCGCAGAGCGACGCCGAGAAGCAGCGCCTGATCGAAGCCGCCAGGGCCGAAGCCGATTCGCTCAAGCGGCAGGCCGTCCTCGAGGCCAAGGACCTCGCGCAGAAGGCGCGCGCGGACGTCGAGGCGGAGCTCAAGACGCGCCAGGGCGAGCTCGAGCGGCGGGGCGGCGAGCTCGGCGAGCGGGAGCGCGAGCTCGACAAGCGCGAGCGCACGACGGCGCAGCAGAACGACGAGGTCGCTCGGGCGACCAAGCAGCTCGCGGCCCGCGAGGCGGCCGCCGAGGCCGCGGCGCGCGCGGCGGCTCAAGCGGGCACAGAGGCGCGCGCGCGGCTCGAGCGCATCGCGGGATTGTCGCAGACCGAGGCCAAGGCGGAGCTCGTCGCCGAGGTTCGCGACGACGCGCGCAGGCAAGTGGCTGACGAGGTCAAGAAGATCGAGGACGCTGCGCGCGCCGAGGCCGAGGAGAAGTCCAAGATGATCATCTCAGCCGCCATCCAGCGCTACGCGGGCGAGTACGTCGCCGAGCGCACCGTGGCGACCGTGCCGCTGCCGTCCGATGACATGAAGGGACGCATCATCGGGCGCGAGGGGCGCAACATCCGCGCGCTCGAGGCGGCCACGGGCATCGACCTCATCATCGACGACACGCCCGAGGCCGTCGTGATCTCGTGCTTCAACCCCGTGCGACGCGAGATCGCGCGCATCGCGCTGACGCGCCTCATCGCCGACGGGCGCATCCACCCGACGCGCATCGAGGAGATGGTCGAGAAGGCCACGCAAGAGGTCGAGGCGCAGTGCAAGGAGGCGGGCGAGCAGGCGGCCTTCGACCTCGGGCTCGGGCGGCTGCACCCCGAGCTCGTGCGGCTGCTCGGCAAGCTCAAGCTGCGGTCCTCGGGCGCGCAGAATCTGTTGCAGCACTCGCTCGAGGTGGGCTTCATCGCGGGCGCAATGGCGGCCGAGCTGAACCTGCCCGTCAAGACGGCGCGGCGTGCCGGCCTCTTGCACGACATCGGCAAGGCCATCGATCAGGAGGTGGAGGGCGCGCACGCCGTCGTGGGCGCCGCAGTCGCGCGCAAGCTGGGCGAGCCGCCGCGCGTCTGTCACGCCATTGAGGCGCACCACGGCGAGGTTGCGGCCACGGACGTCATGGACCACCTCGTCGACGCGGCCAACGTGCTCTCGAGCCAGCGCCCCGGCGCGCGCCGCGAGATGCTCGAGACCTACGTCCAGCGCCTCACCGATCTCGAGCGCATCGCGACGAGCTTCCCAGGCGTCGAGCGCGCCTTCGCGATCCAGGCCGGGCGCGAGGTGCGCGTCATCGTCGAGAACTCGCGCGTCACCGATCAGCAGGCGCGCGCTCTCTCGAAGGACATCGCGCGCAGGGTCGAGGCCGAGCTGACCTACCCGGGGCAGGTCAAGGTGGCCGTCATCCGCGAGACGCGCGCGACGGACTACGCCAAATAGAGAACCGCTGAGCGGGGCTCGGCGGCCCGGTCGGTCCCCGGAGTAAGATGGCGCCGAGATGGCGTCTCCCGTGGCGGTCACGATCCGCGACCTGACCGTGCGCTACGGCGCCAACGCGGATGCGGCCGTCGATCGCGTGAGCCTCGCCGTCGAGCCGGGTGAGCTCTTCTTGCTGCTCGGACCGAGCGGCTGCGGCAAGACGACGCTTCTGCGCGCCGTCGCGGGCTTCGTCGAGATCGGCCCCGACGCGGGCACGATCCGCTTCGGCGACGAGGACGTCACGCGCCTGCCCGCCCACGCGCGCAACGCCGGCATGGTCTTCCAGAGCTTCGCGCTCTGGCCGCACATGACCGTCTTCGAGAACGTCGCCTTCGGCCTGCGCGAGCGGCGCGTGTCGAAGGCGGACGTCGCCGCGCGCGTCGAGGCGGCGCTCGCGTCGACGCGCCTGCCCGGCATGAGCGCGCGGCGCATCGACGAGCTGTCAGGCGGCGAGCAGCAACGCGTCGCGCTCGCGCGCGCGCTCGTCGTACGCCCGCGCTGCTTGCTGCTCGACGAGCCGCTGTCGAACCTCGACGCCAAGCTGCGCCAGTCGATGCGCGCGGAGATCCGGCGGCTCTGCAAGGAGCACGGGCTCACGACGGTTTACGTGACGCACGATCAGAAGGAGGCGCTGGCCGTCGCCGATCGGATCGGCGTCATGTCCAAGGGCCGCCTGCTCCAGATCGGCGCGCCGGCCGACATCTACCGGCGGCCGCGATCGCGCGCCGTCGCGGCCTTCGTGGGGGAGACGAACCTCTTGCTCGGGCGCGTCGTCGAGGTGACGGCGCGGCAGACGCGCGTCGACTCGCCTGTTGGGCCGCTCGTCGCCGCGCGCGACGACGGCTTCGCGCCCGCCGCGGGCACCGAGGTGTGGATCTCGCTTCGGCCCGAGTGCCTGCGGCTCGTGGGCGGCGGCGTGGCGCCCAACACGTTGCGCGGTAGGCCCCAGGAGATCACGTACCTCGGCGAGCTGGCCGAGCGCCGGCTGCGCGTCGCCGAGACGACGCTGTCGCTGTTCGAGCTCAACCCGCGCGCCGACGCCCGCGACGAGCTCACGATCCACGTCGATCCGACAGACGTCGTGCTCTTGCCCGTGGACGGCGCCGGTGGGGGCGGCGGCCCTTGAGGCGCGTGCTCCTCGCGGGCGCGGCGCTCCTCGTCGTGCTCGCGCTACCGTTCATCGCACGTTCCACGCGCGTGCGTCCGTCCGCCGCGGCCGAGACGCTGGTCATCCTCACGCCTCACAACGAGTCGATCCGCTATGAGTTCGGACACGCCTTCCGCGCCCACATGGCGCGCCTCGGCCGCGACGTCGAGATCGACTGGCGCTGGCCGGGCGGCACCGCGGAGATCACCCGCTACCTGTCGTCCGAGTACGCGGCTTCGTTCCAGCGCCACTGGACGACCGAGCTCGGCCGCCCCTGGTCGGCGGCCGTCGCCGTCGGCTTCGCGCGCTCGACGCCCGCGCCCCTCGTCGGAGGAAATGACGCCGATGAGGCCCGCCGCGCGTTCCTCGCGTCGGACGTGGGATGCGGCGTCGACGTCCTCTTCGGGGGCGGCAGCTCAGAGTTCGCGAAGCACGCCAAGGCCGGCCGCCTCGTCGACGCGGGTATCGTCGACCGCCACCCCGAGCTCTTCGGCGCGGGCGGCATCCCGCGCTCGTTCGGCGGCGAGACCTATTGGGATCCCGCCGGGCGCTGGTTCGGGACCTGCCTGTCGAGCTTCGGCGTCTGCTACAACCGCGACGTCCTCGCCGAGCTCGGCGTCGCCACGCCGCCGACGTCGTGGGCCGCGCTTGCGGCGCCCGCCTTCCGCGGCGCGCTCGCCCTCGCCGACCCGACGAAAAGCGGCTCGGTCGGCAAGGCCTTCGAGATGATCATCCAGAACCAGATGAACGAGGCGCTCGAGCGGGCGCGCACCGCGGGCGAACGGGATCCGGCGGCGCTCGAGCGCGTCGCGACGCACGAGGGCTGGGCAGCGGGCGTGCGCCTCATTCGGCGCATCGGCGCCAACGCGCGCTACTTCACGGACTCTGGCGTCAAGATCCCGCTCGACGTCGCCATGGGCGAGGCGGCGGCCGGCATGTGCATCGACTTCTTCGGCCGCTTCCAGGGCGAATACGCCTCGAGCGTGGGCCGGCCGGGGCGGGTCGGTTTCGCGACAGCGCGCGGCGAGACGTCCCTCGACGCCGATCCCATCGCGCTCCTGCGCGGCGCGCGCCACCGCGATCTCGCCGTGCGGTTCATCGAATTCGTGCTCTCGGAGGAGGGGCAGAAGATCTGGAGCTTCAAGCGCGGCACGCCGGAGGGACCGGAGAGGTACACGCTGCGCCGCCTGCCCATCCTGCCCCGCCTCTACGACCACGCCTTCGACGCGGAGCGCGCCGATCCCGACGAGAACCCGTACGAGGAGGCGCACGCCTTCGTGTACCGGCCGGCCTGGACGAGCCCGCTCTTCGCGGCGATCGCGCTCGTCGTGCGCACGATGTGCGTCGATCCGGATGACGAGCTGCGGGGCGCATACGGCGCGCTCGCCGCGGCGCACTTCCCGCCGCGCGCCACGGCGCTCTTCGAGGACGTCACGCTCGTCGATTACGACACCGTCAACGGTCCGCTGCGCGCCGCGCTTCAGGCGTCCGATCCGCTCGACGAGGCGCGCTGGACGATCCGTCTCGTCGAGCATCACCGCGCGCTCTACCATCGCGTCGAGGAGCTCGCGAGGCAAGGGCAATGAGGGACGCCGGACCAGGCCGCTCGCGCGCCCTCACGGCTGCCGTGTCCACGACGCTGGGCGTGCTGCTGGGGGTCTTCCTCGTGTGGCCGCTCGTCGACGGCGTGCGCGGCGCCTTCATCGACGGCGCCGGTCACGCGACGTTCGCGTACATGGCGACCGTCTTTCGCAACCCTCTTTACCGCGAGGGGTTCGCTAACGCGCTCGCGCTCGCGCTCGCGAGCACGCTCATCGCCGCCGTCGTCGGCACGACCGCGGCCGTGCTGCTCCATCGCTTCGAGTTTCCCGGCCGGCGCGCCTTCGCGGCGCTCGTGCCTCTGCCGCTCATGGTGCCGCCCTTCGTGGGCGCCGTGGGCGTCAAGCAGCTCCTCGGCACGCAGGGGGCCTTCAACGCCCTGCTCGGGCACCTCGGCGTCATCGATCCGCATCACCCCATCGACTGGCTCCGGCAGGGGCGCTTCGCGACGGTGGTCGCGCTCACGGCGCTGCACCTCTACCCGATCGTCTACTTCAACGTGCAGGCGGCGCTCGCCGGGCTCAACGTCGAGCTCGAGGAGGCGGCCGCGAGCCTCGGCTGCCGGGGCCTGCGCCGCTTCCGCAAGATCACGCTGCCGCTCGTGGGTCCGAGCCTCTTCGCGGCGACGAGCATCGTCTTCATCTGGGGGCTGACCGAGCTCGGCGTGCCGCTCATGTGCGACTACACGCGCGTGACGTCGGTGCAGATCTTCTCGGGGCTCAAGGATCTCGGGCGCAACCCATTCGTCTTCGGCCTCGTCGTCGTCGTGCTCGCGGCCACCGTGACGATCTACGCCGCCGCGCGCTGGCTCGCGGGCCGCGCGCGCATCGCGGGCGCCACGAAGGGTCAGCGCCGTCGGCCCGCCGCGCCGCTCGGCCCGCTCGCGGGCTGGGGCGTCGCGCTGGTCATGGCGGCGTTCGTGGGCACGGCGGCGCTGCCCAACGTCAGCGTCATGCTCGTCGCCTTCGCGCGCGACTGGTACGGGACAGTGCTGCCGGCGGGCCTCACCCTCGATCATGTGCGCGCCGCCGTGGGTCACGACATGGTCGTGCCCTCGATTGGGAACAGCCTGCGCTACGTCACGCTCTCGACCGGGTTCGACCTCATCGTCGGAACGGCCATCGCCTGGCTCGTCGTGCGCACGCCCTCGCGCCTCGCGCGCGCCATCGACGTCGCCGCCATGTTGCCGCTCGCCGTTCCGGGGCTCGTCATGGCCTTCGGGTACCTGTCGATCAGCCGCGAGGGACACGCGCTCGCGTTCCTCAACCCCGTGCGCGATCCCACGGCGCTGCTCGTGATCGCCTACGCCGTACGCCGCCTCCCGTTTGTCGTGCGCTCGGCGGCCGCCGGGCTCACGCAAGTCAGCCTCACGCTCGAGCAGGCCGCCGCCAGCCTTGGCGCGGGCGCGCGGCGCGTATTCACGCGCGTGACGCTGCCGCTGCTGGCGCCGCACCTCCTCGCGGGCGGCATCTTCGCCTTCGCGCTGTCGATGCTCGAGGTCTCCGACTCCCTCATCCTCGCGCAGCGCCAGGCCACGTATCCCATCACGAAGGCCATCTTCGAGCTCTACGCGCTCCTCGGCGACGGCCATCAGGTCGCGGCGGCGCTCGGGCTCTGGGCGATGCTGTTCTTAATCGCCGCCGTCGCCTTCGCGCGCGTCGTGCTCGGGCGCAGGGACGGGGGCCTGTTCAGGCTCTGACGTCGCGCGCGCTCGTCAGAGCGTCTGCAAGAACGCCACGAGGTCGTCCTTTTCGGCCGGCTTGAGCGTCGTACCGAACTCGTGGCCCGCGTTGCGGTTTCCGGCGACGCGCGTGTCGAGCACGAAGCCTCCGGCGCCGAGGGGGAACGTCACGGGACGCTTGCGCGCGGGCTCGAGCAGCGCGCGCAGCGTCGGCACGGAGCCGTTGTGCAGGTAAGGGGCCGTCGCCGAGATCGCCGTGAGCGGCGCCGTGCGCACCCACGACACACCGATGCGCGCGCGCGTCACGTTCGTCGGCCGCGCCGGATCGGCGCCGATGACGGGCAGGTCGAGGCCGAACGGCCACTCGTCGCGCGGCACGTCGAAGGCCAGGAGCGGCTCCGTGCCGATCCCGCCCGCCCGCGCGTCGGCCTCGGGGTGGAGCTGCGCGTCGCCGTCGCCGTCGGCGTCGAAGGGGAAGAGGCGGCTGTTCGAGAAGACCACGGGGCCGAAGGCGCGGTGGCGCGCGTGGCAGCGCGCGCAATAGGCGACCTCCGCGTCGGCCGCCTCGGGGACCGGCAGGGAGCGCAAGGGCACGAGGCGTGCCGCCGCGTCCGCGGCCCTGCCTCTGGCCGCCGCCGCGCCGGCCGGCGCGGCGCCCACGCCCGGAAGCTCTGGATGCGCGAGGTGGCAGTGCGAGCAGCGCCCGAGGGGTGGCGGGTTCTCGGCGAGCGCCAGCGGGCGATCGAGCGGCGCGGCGTTGTGACAATCGGCGCAGCGCACGGGGATTCTCGCCGTGAGCGGACGCGTGGGGTCGATGGCGGCGAGGATCGGCCCGCGGAGCATCGCTGCCGCGAACCCGCGCGGCGCGCGCTGCAGGATCTGGCGATTCGCGATCTCGCCGACGACACGTTCCACGAAGAGGGCGCGGCCCCGCGCGACGCGCTCGAGATCGACCGTCGGCCGCGTCACGGCCGGCGCTACGTCGGCGAGCGCGCGGCGCACGGCCACCGTCGCGTACATGCGCGGGATCGCCACGAGGTCCTCGGGCGTGAGCACGGCGCCCGCGCGGCCCGCGAGCGCGTCAGCCCACAGTAGCCCGGGGAACGAGTCTTGTTGCAAGCCCAGCGTTCCGAGGTTGCGCAGGTCGAGCAAAAGCGCGCGCCGGCTGAGCGCGGGATCGGTCGCGCCCAGCCCGAACGCGTCGAGCACCTCGGCCTCGGGCCGTCCCATGAGCGCGACGAGCCGCGCGAGCCACGCCGCGTCGGCGTTCTCTGAGCCCGACCAGTTCTCGAGGGCGAGGCCCGGCGCCGCGAGGATCCCCGGGACGCTGATCGGGTTGAAGAGGCCCTTCGTGCCCTGCCGCACGCGTGACGCGCCCGCGTAGCGGCTCGAGTGGAACCGCACGGTCACGTCGAGGCCGAACTCGCCCGTGAGGTCCTGGCGGCCCGGACCCGCGAGCATCAGCCGCGCGCGCACGGCGCGGCCGGCGGGGAACCCGCGCGCCTGTCGGTCCGCGACCGCCGCCGCGTTGCCGTCGTCGAGCACGGCCGCCGTTGCGAGGAGGAGCCCGTAGTCGAATCGGTTACCCGGCAGGCCGAGCGCGGGCTCGCCCGTCCCAGGGTCGCCCGACCCGTGGCAGAGCCAGCAAGTCATCCCGATCTCGCCGCTGCGGAGGCCGTCGGGGCGCAAGGACTCGCGCAGTCCCAGCACACCCGTCGACGCCGAGATCTGTCCGACGCGCCCGCGCGGGTCGGCGGGCGTCGGCACGAGGCCGAAGAGCGCCGGGTTCGCGAGCACGCCGCCCTTCGCGTGCACGTGCCGGGTGACGCGGACGTCCGGCTTGCCGTCCCCGTCGAGGTCCACGGGCTCGGCGTCGAAGTCGAGGTCGACGTCCCGGTCCCAAGCGATCCCGAGGTTGCTCGTCCAGTAGTGGGCGTTCGTGTTGACGGCCCCCGCCATTTTCGGCATGGGCTCAAAAGGGCCGATGTCCTCTACGGCCTTGTCGGCGTCAGTCGCGCCGCGGGCGCTCGTCCAATTCCATGGATTTACGACTGATTCCACGGCGCTCGCGACCGGCACGGTCGCTCGGTCTGCGTCGTGCTCCGCATCCTGACCGCGACCGCCGGGCTCCGCGCGACAGCTGACGCACAGCGCGAGCGCGCACAGGACCACTGTAGGTTTTTGTAAGTGACAGTGGTGCACCCGGCTGTTATAGATGATTCAGGTTCGGGCGAACATCCCGACCGGCCGCGCGACTTTTTCGCACCATCAACAGACGATCGACCTTAGACGAACCGTTTCCAGGCGCGCGGTTCACACACACGCGCGGTTCACACACAAACGATCCCCCGCTCCATGTCATGAGGGGGGGACCGCAATACGGGCGTTTGGGGCGGGGTCAGAAGAAAGGTCATGCTTAGTTCTTTACTGTTCGTGCTTTCGTTGGTCACTCACTCCCGCTTCGTGAACGAAAAAGTAGACATGCAACTTATGGGGATGGGAGGGCAGCCCACGGGGGGGCTGATCGTGAAAATGGGTCCGGTGATGAACCTGCGCGTCGCCGACGTGCGCGTCATCCCGGCAGGGGAAGACCTGCCGGCCGTCGCCCAGAAGGGGAGCCTGTTCGAGGGCTTCTCGAAGAGCCGGCTCTTCGCGGTTCGCTACGCCAAGTAGCCCATCGTGGGAAACCCGAAGGCGCGCGGACTGTCGCGCTCCCGGCGGTGATCGCACCGCCGGGAAAACCGGGAGGCGGGGCGGGGTGACGCCGAGGATTCTGATATCCTGCCCATCTTCAGATGCACGTCGGAGCCCTGGAATTCTCGTCGCCGGTGTTGCTGGCGCCCATGGAGGCGGTCACCGATCTGCCCTTCCGCACGATCTGCGAGGAGCTCGGCGCCGCCCTGACCTTCACCGAGTTTCTCTCGGCCGAAGCGCTCACACGCGGCGCTGCCAAGACTCTCGGCCGCATGTGGCCGAGCCTGGGCGGCCGGCGCTTCGCCGTGCAGATCTTCGGACGCGAGCCGAAGGCGCTCGCGCGCGCCGCCGAGATGGCCGTCGACGTGGGCGCGTCCATCGTCGACATCAACATGGGTTGCCCCGCGAAGAAGGTGACGGCGGGCGCGTGCGGCTCGGCGCTCATGCGCGAGCCCGCGCTCGCGGCGGCGCTCGTTGCGGCCGTGCGGCGCGCGGTCCCCGCGCCGCTTCCCGTGACCGTGAAGCACCGCGCAGGCTGGGATGATTGCTCGCTGAACGCGCCCGAGTTCGCCCGTCGCCTCGTAGACGCCGGCGCCGCCATGATCACCGTGCACGGTCGCACGCGCGCGCAAGGTTTCTCGGGCACTGCGCGGCTCGAGCCCATCGCCGCCGTGCGCGCCGCGCTGCCGCGCGAGATCCCGGTTATCGGCAACGGCGACGTCAAAGACGTGGCCGCGTATACGCGCATGAAGGCCGAGACCGGCTGCGACGGTGTCATGATCGGCCGCGGCGCCATGGGCAATCCCTGGTTGTTCCGCACGCTCGCTGCGCTCGCGCGTGGCGAGGACGTCTCCGACGTCGGTCCGCCCACGCTCGCCGAGAAGCGCGCCGTGTGGCGCCGCCACGCCGCGCTCGTGCTCGAGCACAGCCCGGAAAAGATGCGCGTCCACGAGGTACGCAAGACGCTCGCCTGGTACTCGCGCGGCCTCTTCGGCGGCTCCCAGCTCCGGCAGCGTGGTTTTTCTGCCGACGAGGCGCCGGCGCTCCTCGACATGGGGGAGGCGTTCTTCGCCGACCTCGAGGCGCTAGAGGCGGCCGGCCGCGGCGACGTCCGTACGGTCGCCGCCGGCGCCGTCGCGAAGTCGATCGCGCGCAACGTTCGTCGCGATTCGTTCGCTCCAGTCGAGGCTCCCGAGGTTTCGCCGCCTTGCGCCGCGGTCTCCTAGACGGCGTGCTCGCGGTGCCGGCTTTCTTGCTCCTGCTCGGGAGCGCCTCCTGCGACGACGTTTCGCACAGGGACATCGGAGACGAGATCAACATCCTCGTGCGGCGCGACGATCAGCTCGTGCCGCCGGCCACCGAACGACTCGCGGGCTACAAACGCCGCGCGCTCCCTCAGATCGAGACGGCGCTGCACACGGCGGCGCCCGCGGGGCGGCTGCACCTCATCGCCGCGCTCGACCGCATCGGTGACGAGGAGGCCGCGCCCATCTTGCGCCACGTCGCCGTCTACGACATCACGCCCGAGGTCCGGCAGGCCGCCGAGGATGTGCTCGCGCGCTGGGGGACGGCGGCCGCGAGCGGGCGAGGCGCTCGAGCGCGGGCGACTCTGGCGGAGATCGCGCGCCGCCGCGCGGCGGGCGAGGGC
>DASZFV010000447.1:0-16976 GCA_035939455.1 Polyangia bacterium | reverse complement strand
CGTGCCGCCCGAACCACCCGAGCCGCTCATGCCGCCGGCACCGCTCGCACCGCCGCTGCCGCCCGAACCACCCGAGCCGCCGCCGCCACCCGAGCCACCGTGACCGCCAGCGCCGCCGCTCCCCGCGCCGCCGCCGCCCGCGCCGCCGCCGCCCGCCCCGCCGCTGCCGGCACCCCCGTCTGTCCCGCCGCTGCCCGCACTCCCGTCCGCGCCGCCCCCGCCGCCGCCGTCGACACCGCCGTCACCCGTTCCGCCGCCGCTCGTGCAGGATGAGAACTTGAACGAGCTGATGCGCGTGTGCCAGTTGAAGGAGCCGCTCGCGGGGATGTACTCGTTCGTGTACCAGAACGTGCAGTCGTCCTTGGGATCGAGGACGAGGCTGCTGTAGTCGCCCCAGCGGTTGAGCATGCCGTTCTGCGAGCCGGCGCCCGTGATGATCGTCGCCTCCGTCTGCATGGTGCCAAGCGGATCGGTCGCGAGGCGCCCCGTATAACGGATGCCGGGATGAAGGCTGCCGCTCGACACGCTGTAGGCGAGAGCGATGTCGCCGTTGTGATCCATCGCGGCGCTGCCCATCCAGCGGAACGTCGCGTCCGGCGCGAACGTGCTCTGCTGGGTGACGCTCGGAGTCCCGCCCGGGTTGCGCAGCTCGTACCAGCGCACGCCGACGCTCGGGCCGGCGGTGACGCTGTGGTTCACGACGAGCGACTCGTGGCCCCCGAAGTTGCGGTAGGCGAGCCGGTGCATGAGCCGACTGCCGAGCGAGTCGAGCTTCTGGGTCGTGCCCGACTGCGAGATGCAGGTGCCGCCGTTGCAGCCGTAGCCGAAGTTGCTGACGGTGACGTTGACGGGGCCGGAGAACGTCGACGAGGTCGGCGTCGTCCAGTCGACGTGGAAGCGCCAGAGCTCGAGCGTGTTCGTGACCTGCATATTCAGGTTGAGGAGGTAGTTCGGCGCACCCACGGGCGGCGCCATCGCGCCGTCGACGCTCGCGGGCAGCATGCCGAAGACCGACGGGATGATCTGTCCCTGCGCGAAAGCGTAGGTCTCGGGCGGGTTGATGCAAACCTGCGTCGCGGATTGCCCGCCGAGCATCTTGCTCCGGTCGTAGGCGCACGCCGTGACGCCGAGGAACGTGGTGCCCGACGCGTTGTACATGTTGAATGTCTCGTAGTACGCGTCGGGCCAGATGCCCATCTTCGGGTAGTCGGGGAAGTTCGGCTGAGGGAACGAGTAGCGGTACCAGGTGCCCGTGGGATCGCCTGTCGACGACACCGCGACGCACTGGAGGAAGGGCGTCGTCGCGACAGAGAACTGCGAGATCACGAAGCGGTTGGCGATGCCGTCGTACTCGACGACGCCGTCGCCATCATCGTTGGCTTCGCACCCGCCGCCAAAGCCGTTGAAGAGGTTGTTCGTCGGCGACGGTCCGATGAGCGCCTTCCCCGTCTTGTCGAAGACCGCGATCGCCGAGTTGACGATCTGGACGATGTGATTGGGCCCGACCGCGAGGTTGGGATCGGGAGGCGCGGAGTTCACGGCGAAGGTCCCCTGGGGACCGGTAAAGCCCTGGCCGATCCCGTCGAAGCCGGCGCCCATCGTCGGCGCCGCGGCTCCCGTCATCGTCCCTTGCACCACGGAATCCGTCACAGGCCCGTTCGTCGCCGGGGGCATAGGCTCCACGACGTCGTCGTGGGTGTCCTTGTTCGTGCTCTCGGGCTCGGGAGGGCCCATCATCGTGCGCAGGGGCGGCGACTCGTCGTTGTGGAGCGACGGATCGACGACGGGTTTCGTCGCGCCCGACGGCCCGCCGAAAATACCGTTGTTTTGGTCCTGGGCCTTACTTCCGCAGCCCGCGAGAACCAACGAGAACGCAGGAGCGAGAATGGGCAGCGCGCGGACCAGAGCCTTGCGGACCATCGGTTCCCCCAACGACACAGATGCGCGCAATATAGCGGTTCTGTGTCCGCTGGAATACCAACAGAACGGCATCCAATGTAACGGAAGTCGTTTTCTAGACTACTGCGTCAAGCGGGAGAGAACCGTCACCACCCCCTGCGCCACCGCTTCCGGTGCCTCGATCGGCACGAGGTGGCCGACGCCCTCGAGTCGCCGCGCCTCGCCCGGCCGCTCGGCCGGCGGGCCGACGATCTGGTCGTCCGCGCCGTCGAGCCACAGCACCGGGCACGCCAGACTCCTGACCCGCTCGCCGAGATCAGCGGCGCGCACCGCCTCGAAATCGGCCAGCGTCACTTCGGCGGGCGTCACGAGACCGGCGGCCACGAAGGCGCGCTTGACGGCCGGCTTCACGCGCGGCGAGAGCGCGTGCTCGCCCATCCAGACTGGCACGCGCGCGTGGTCCTCGCGGATGAGCGCCAAGAGCTCGTCGCTCACGGGCAGGCGCGGCGCGGCCGCGCAGAGCACGAGGCCCCGCACCTTGTCGGGCCACGCGAGCGCCGCCTCGATCGCGACGAGCGCGCCCATCGAGTGCCCCACGAGCACGGACGGTCCCAGGCACAGCGTCCCCGCGAGCGCGCCCACGGCGTCGCGGTACGCCTCGAGCGTGAGCGCCCCCGCGCCGACGGCCCCTTGCGGCGCCGGGCTCGGCCCGTGTCCCGGCAGGTCGATCGCGACGACGTGCGCCGCGCCCGCGATGCGCGCCATCGCCATCATCCAGATCGCCGACGACGCGCCCGCGCCGTGCACGAGCAGCGCCGGCGTCGCGCCCTCCCTCCGCTCGCCGCGCTCGGCGTAGTGAAGGCGTCCGCCGTCAACAAGGCGAGCGAAGGGCATATCAGCGGGGAAGGACGACTTCGAAGCCAAGTGCCTGGGCGGCGCTCGCCTGCTGATCGTCATTCGTGAGGAGCCGTCGCAGTCCCAACCCCTCCATGGTTGCGAGATGCAGACGGTCGAGGGTGCGACAGTGCCCCATCTTGCGCGACGCCCGAGCTTCTCGCTCGGCGAGACGGAAAACATTCGCGGAGATCTCGGCGGATTCGAACGGGGGGTCGGCGAGGAGATTCGTCATCTTCAACCTCACCCGGTCGCCCTCGCGACGGGTGATCGTTCCGCCCACCTCGCGGCCTCGGACTTGAACGAGCGCTTCGAGGTGCGTGAGTGTCGAAACGACCAACTTGGATTCCGTTGCGATGAGCTCGACAACGCGAGGCGTCTCCGGCTCGGTGAATAGAAGCTTGAGGAAGCAACTGGTATCGAAGTAGAGGCTCACGCTGGACACTCAGTCGTCGGCGCGGTCTTGGGCCAAAAGCTCATCGGTCGAAGGACCGAAGGACCGGTCCTTCCAGAGCTTGCTCAACCAACGCATGTGGGCCCTGGGATCGAAGGGCTTGCGCCTTGCCTTGGGCTTCACAACGAACGGCAGTAGCCGCGCGACGGGCTTCGAGTCCCTCGTCACGACGATCTCTTCACCTTCTGCCAGAGCCTTCTCGGCCTTTGGCCAGTGCAAGCGGACGTCCCGCACCGTCATGCGCGTCATGCCCGTATGTTAACATGTTTCACACACGCGGCTGGCGCCTCCATGAGACGGCGCGAGGCTCAACTCGACATGCTCATCTTGAGGGCGGTCCGCGCATGTATCACATTAGAAACATGCGCACCATGACCATCCGAAAGCTCCACGAGGAGACGGGTCGCGTACCGCAGCGTTTGAGTTGCCATTTATCTGCGAAAAAAGGCAACGACGATGCCGAAAATGACGGCGCTACCCGGCCTTGATCTTCTTCACCTCGGCGATCATCTGCGGGATGGCCTGCTCCCACGTCGCGACGAGGCCGTAGTCGGCGACCTGGAAGATGGGCGCCTCGGGGTCCTTGTTGATGGCGACGATCACCTTGGAGCCCTTCATGCCCGCGAGGTGCTGGATCGCGCCCGAGATCGCGACGGCGATGTACAGGTTGGGCGCGACGACCTTGCCGGTCTGGCCGACCTGCAGATCGTTCGGCACCATGCCGGCGTCGGCGGCGGCGCGGCTCGCGCCCAGCGCGCCGCCCAGCAGGTCCGTGAGCTCCTCGAGGAGCTTGAAGTTCGCCCCTTCCCTCATGCCACGGCCGCCCGAGACCACGACCTTGGCGTCGCTCAGATCGGGGCGCGCGCTCTTGGTGCCGCGCACGCCGAGGTGCTCCGCGCCGAGCGCGTCGGCCGCCGCGACGGCCACCGTCTCCACCGCGCCCGCGGCCCCGGCCGTCGCGGGCGGAAACGCCGTCTGCCGGACGCTGGCGACGAGCACGGACCCGTTCACCTCGACGGTCTCGATGGCGTTGCCGGCGTAGGCCGGCCGCTTGAACTCGTAGGCCGAGACCACGCCCGTGATGTCGGAGGCCATGCCGGCGCCCAGCAACGCCGCCGCGCGCGGCAGCACGTCCTTGCCCGTCGAGGTCGCCGTGCCGACGAGCGCCGAGGCGCCCGCGCGCTTGACGGCGTCGGCGAGCTGGGGCGCCCAGGTCTCGGCGAGCGGCGCCGCGAGCGCAGCGCCCTCGTACGCCAGGACGCGCGCGGCGTACCTCGCGGCGTCCGCGGCCGCGCCGCCGGTCAGGCCCGCGCCGCCGATGACGACGGCGACGACCGGCCCGCCCTGGTGCTCGGCCAGCTCGGCGGCGGCCCTCAGCGCCGGCAGCGACGCCGTGCGCACGGTCTTGCCATCATCGGACACCTCGCAGAAAACGACGACGGCGCCCATCAGAACACCTTCGCTTCGTCATGGAGCTTGGCCACGAGCTCTTCGACGGAGGCCACCTTGATGCCGGCCTTGCGGCCAGCCGGCGCCTCGTACGTCTTCACCTTCATGAGCGGCGCAGCAGTGACGCCGAGGTCGGCGAGCGCCAGCTCCTTAATCTCCTTCTTCTTCGCGGCCATGATGCCCTTGAGCGACGCGTACCGCTGCGTCTCCTCCCACTCGGCGCCCTCGGGCGCGAGCGCGTCGTTGCGCACGGCCTTCTTGCCGATGATGCGCAGGTCGACGGTGACGACCGCGGGCAGGCGCACGCGCTTCTCCTCGACGCCCGCGTCCACCTCGCGCGTCACCGTGACGCTCTTGCCGTCGGCGGCGGCGCGGATGCTCGCCAGGAACGTCGCCTGCGGCCACCCGAGCAGTCCCGCGAGGATCTGGCCGACCTGATTGGAGTCTCCGTCGACCGTTTGCTTGCCGAGCACGACGAGGTCCGGCTTCTCGCGCTCGACGACGGCCTTGAGGATGTGGGCGACGCTGTCCGCGTCGAGGGCGCCGTCCTCGGCGCTCACGAGGATGGCGCGGTCCGCGCCCATGGCCAAGACGCCGCGCAGCGGTTGCGCGACCTCCTTGGGGCCGACGCTCACGACGACGACCTCGCCCACGCGCTCGCCGCCCTTGCCCTTCTCGGTGAGGCGCAGCGCGGTCTCGACGGCGAACTCGTCGAACGGGTTGACCTGCCAGCTCGCGGCCGACAGGTCGATCTGGCCGCCCCCGAACTTCAACTTCTGCTCGGGGTTCGGCACCCTCTTGGCGGTGACCAGGATTTTCACCGCTCCACGCTACATCGGCACGCGCCAACACACCATTATCGCAACCGCTGGGGGAGGGCGAAGCCCTTCCCGCGCTACCCAACCGCGAGGCGGAGCGCCTCTTCCAGGCACATCAGGATCTCGTCGTCGATGTCGACCAGGTAGACGGTCGCGGGCTTGGGCTGTCGGTGGGCGCGCAGCTCGTCGACCATGGCGCGCGCGGCGTCCGCCGGGTCGACGCCGCCGAGGCCCGTGCCCATGCCGGGAATCGCGACGACCTCGAAACCGTTGCGCGCGGCGGCCAGCATGGCGGCGCGCGTGGCGCGGCGGACGTTCTCGACGCCGACCTTCTCCCCGGGCTGATCCATCGTGGGCGCGTGGATGACGTGCTTGGCCCAGAGCTTCCCGGCGTTCGTGACCACGGCCGCGCCAACGGCGATCGGCGCCAGCGACATCGCCTCGCGCTGGATCGTCGGCCCGCCCTTGCGAGACAGGGCCGCCGCCACGCCGCCGCCCATTATTCCCAGTGAATTCGCGGGGTTAACCACCGCATCCACGTTCATCGTCGTGATGTCGGATTTGGCGAGGTGGATCTGCATGGACCGGACCCGCTTCGGGGTTCGCGGTCAGAGCTTAACATCGCCAGCGGGCGCGGCGCAAAGTCAGCTTCGATCGTCTATTGAAAGATCTTCTCGAGCTCGCGCTCGACCTTGTCCGAATCGGCGGCCCGGGCCACGGCCAGCTCCTGGACAATCAGGCCCTTGGCCGTATCCAGCATGCGCCGTTCGCCGAAGGAGAGGGGCTTCATGCCCTTGAGGCGGTAAAGGTCGCGGAAGACCTCGGCCACCTCGAACAGCGAGCCGGACTTGATCTTCTCCATGAACCCGCGATAGCGGCGGTTCCACGTCTGACGGTCGACGTGGATCTCCTTGTCGCGCAGGATCTCGAGGACCTCCTCGATCTCGTCCGCGCGCGCGACCCGACGCAGGCCCACCTGATCCGCCTTGTCGACCGGGACGAGAATGCGAAGGCCGCTGTCCATGGCCTGCAGCACGTAGAAGCGCTGGATGCGGCCGAAGACTTCCTTCTTCTCGATGCCGACGATCTCGGCGACGCCCTGGGAAGGGTAGACGGCCTTGTCCCCGATGATGAATTCGACTGGCACGGCGCGGACCTCCTTGGGTTTCCAGAACTCGGAAACGCGATCCGAGATCGCTCTCTCCCCGATTTGCCCCCGCCTTACCCTCTGTAAGCCCCTGGAATAAATATGGAAAGTTACAGGGATACTTACGTCTGCCTACAACCGTACAGCTGTCGGGCAAAGCCTGTCAAGAGCGGATTTTCACCCTCAGGCCCCCCGAAGATCCTACACCTTTCCCCGTCACCTACAGCGTGCCGCGGACGGCCACATCGTTCACCACTCGCGCCTCGGCTCGCGCTATGGTCCCGGTCCGCATGGCGCGGTCCGCATTCGATTCGATGACGACCGTTCGGCCCGCGCGCTCGGGCAGCGGATGGAAGGCGCTCCTGTGGTTCGCCGTCGCGGCGGCGGGCGTGGGCTTCGCCGGCTACGTCTTCCTCGTGCCGTATCAAAAGATGCAGAGCGTGCTCGGCACCCGCACGGCGGAGCTGGCGGTGGCGCAGTCGAACATGACCGAGACGGCGGCCGAGCTCGACAAGCTCAAGTCCGCGGTCGCGAAGCTCAACGAGGCCGAGAAGGACAAGGCGGCCGCCGAGGCGAAGCGAAAGGGCGACGTCGACGCGCTCATCGCGGCCCTGCGCCCCAACCTCGAGCCGCTCGGCGCGACGGTCGCCGTCGAGGACGGCACGCTCGTCGTGAGCTTCCTGGCCGAGAAGGTCATCGACACGAACGGCATCGACGTCTCCGACGGCGGTGTCGCCGCGCTCAAGCTCGTCGCCGAGAGCCTGAAGAGGACGTCGGGCAAGGCCCGCATCCTCTCGCGGGCGTCGTCGGCGGCGCCGCCCAAGGACCTCAAGAGCCTCTTCCACTCGGCGGGCGAGCTGCACGCCGTGCGCGCCGCGCGTGTGCTGTCCACGCTCGAGGACGCGGGCTTGGCGCCCGAATCCGTGTCGATCGCGGGCGTGCGCGAGAAGGCGCCGGCGCGCGGGCACAAGAAGGCGGCGCCGCCCGCCGATCGCGTGGACATCCAAGTCGAGCCGCAGTGACGCAGTGACGACGAGGCGCTTCGGGCGCGCCGCCCTCGTCGGCATCGGCCTCGTCGTCGGGGCGTCACTCTCGGCGCGCGCTTGGGCCTACGACTTTTCCATCGACCTGCAAACGATTGGGCAGGGATATCAAGTGCGCGGGTTCGCGCCCGGCGGCGGCAACGAGCTGCTCACGCGGCGGCGCCTCACGCAGATCCTCAACTTGAGCGTGTTCGACATCGAGCCCGGGCGCTGGCACGCCGACGACGAGGACCGCACGGCTCGCAACGTCGTCTACGTCGACGCGTCCCTGCGGTTCGACAGCGACTTCGGCGACTACATGACGGGCCGGCCCCAGGGCGCCGACGAGATTCACGAGCTCCAGCAGAGCCAGGTCGACGTCCTGTACGCGTTCTTGGGCGGGCGGCGCATCGGCGGCCGCGTCGACTTCCAGCTCGGCCGGCAGCTGCACTTCGATCTGGTCGATTTTTACGCCTTCGACGGCGCCGACGCGCTCGTGCGCGCCCATCGCCTCGTGGCGGTCGAGGCCTTCGGCGGCACCGAGGTGCGCGGCGAGCTTCCGGTGGCGTCGCCCATGTACGAGCTCGACGGCACGAGCGCGGGGTCGCGAGATCCGGCGACGCGTCCCGCGCAGAACGCCGCGTTGCGGCCCCTCGCCGGCGCGGCCGTCGTGCTGGGCGGCGACGGCGACGGTCCCGTGACGGCGCGCCTCGCTTACCGGCGCATGTGGGCGGCGACGGCGGATCGCTTGCCCGGCGAGCCGGACACGGGCGTCGACGACGAGAAGGTCGCCCTCACGGCCAGCGCCGCGTGGGCGCGGCGCGTCTTCCTCACGGCGGGGGTCCGCTACAACCTGCTGCTCGCGACGTTCGACGACCAGCAGGCGGCGCTGCGCGTGCGCGCCGGGGCGCGCCACTGGCTGGGCCTCGAGATGGCGTACCTCGCGCCCTCGTTCGATGGCGACTCGATCTGGAACGTGTTCGCCTCGGGGGCCTACCGGGACCTGCGCGGCAGCTACGAGCTGCAGATTTGTGATGGGCTGAAGCTCTACGCGCGTGGCTTTGCGCGGCACTACGACGCCGTCTCCGACGAGCCCGCGGACGGCGCGCGCTGGGCGGGCGGCGGGAGCGCGGGCGCGGCCTGGCGCCAGACCCGCGGCGTCGTGCGCCTCGACGCTTACTTCGACGGCGGGTTCGGCGGGCGAAAGACGGGCGCCGATCTCTCGGCGCGCTGGGAGGTGCGACCGCGCGCCGTCGAGCTGGAGGGGCGACTGACGGGCTACGAGTGGCGCTCGGATCAGCAGCCGGCCACCGATCGGGGATTCGTGCTGGGCGCCCAGGCCGGCGGGCGCTACCGGCTGGGCGAGGGCGTGCGCCTGCACCTGCTCGTCGAGGACAACGTCGGCACGTTCTACGCGGGCCAGTACCGGGGGCTCGCCGTCGTCGAGCTGGACGCGTCGCTATGAAGTGGTCGGAGGGGCTCACGGCTCTCTTGCTGGCCGCCGCGGGGGCGACAGGCGGGCTCGCGGGCTGGGCCACCGCGGCCCCCGACGGTGGGGGCGCGCGCCGCCCCGGCAACTGGTCGGCCGACGCTGGCGCGTCCGACGAAACGGCGCTCGCCGCGAGTCACCCCGTTGTGCCGCCGTCGCCGCTGATCTTTCCGGCGCAGCAAATCCCCTTGCGCTTCGATCACGCGCGGCACCTGAAGCTCGGGGCGCGTTGCGACACGTGCCACGTCAACGCGCCCACGTCGACCTCGGCCAGCGACAACCTCATCCCCGCCGAGGCGGCTTGCCGGTCATGCCACGAGATCGATCGGACGCAGCCGCGCAAGGTCGTGCCCGCGGGCGCGCCGGCCGCGCGCTGCGATGCCTGCCACGTCGTCGACGCCCTCGCGGGCGGCGCGGGCGCCGGCTGGATGCCCACTGCGGCGTTCAAGGAGCCACCACGCGTGCGGCTCGCCGACCCGAACCTCAAGTTCAACCACCGCCTGCACGTCGGGCGCGGCGTCGGGTGCGAGCTGTGTCATGGGGCGGTCGCCATGGAGGGCCTCGCGACGCGCGACGACCTGCCGAAGATGGCGCTCTGCCTGGGATGCCACGACGGCAAGCAGACCACCAACCGGTGCGGCGCCTGTCACCTCACGGAGCCGGACGGGCGGCTGCGCACGGCCCTCGCGACCGCGGCCACGGCGGCCACGGGCCTGCTGGCGGGGTCGGGAAAGCTCGTGCCTTCGGGCGTGCTGCGGGGCTTCGACGCCCACGGACCGACCTTCGCGCGCGACCACGCGCAGGCGGGCCGCGACGAGGGTTACTGCCTGACCTGTCACAAGCGCACCGAGTGCGTCGACTGCCACGGCGGGACCGTGCGGCCGTTCGACATCCACCCCTCCGACTACGTCTCGCTGCACGGCTCGGACGCGCGGCGGAACACGCCCGATTGTTCGTCGTGCCACCGCGCGCAGTCTTTCTGCGTGGGGTGCCACCAGCGCGCCGGCGTGGCGCCCGACGCGACGGGCGGCGTGCCCGGCGTGCAGGCCCACAACCCGTTCGGGACGGGCACGCAGCTCAAGAGCTTCCACCCGCCGGGCTGGGTGGGCGGAGGCGGCGGTCAGAGCGGCCACTCGCAGCAAGCGCGCCGGAACATCCGCACGTGCGTGTCGTGCCACCGCGAGGAGAGCTGCCTGTCTTGTCACTCGGCGGATCCCCTGCGCGGCATGGCGGTGTCCCCCCACGGCCCCGGGTTCGCCGGGACGGCGCGCTGCCGGGCCCTCTCGTCGCGCAACCGGAGGGCCTGCCTGAAGTGCCACGCCCTGGGCGCGGCCGCCATCGACTGCGAGATGTAGCCCTCGCGAGCGGGTGTGCCAGATCACGCACGTCCCGAAGGAATTTGCCCGGCGCCGTCAATAGGTATTTTGTCGACGCGGTGCTCGGGTCTATAATGCTCGTGTGCTGGCCCTGTTGACCGTGCTCGCGCTCGCTCCCGGCCTCTCTGCGGCCGACGCCACGGAACCGACCTTGCCGTTCGATCCGATTTTGGCGCGCGGCGTGCATGTCGCGCCGGGCATTGCCCGCGAGCTGTCGAAGAAAGAGGTCTGGCTGCGCGAAAAGACGTTGCGGCCGGACGTGCACACGACGGACGCCGATCTCTCGCGCGCTCTGGCCGTGAAGTCCAAGGCGAGGTCGAAGGCCTTCCGCGGCGATCGCGCCGTGGCGCTCGGAGCGGAGGCCGCCACGTGGACCGGCGAGCGCGTCGAGCCCGTGACGACGCTGTTCAACGTCTGGACGCACGAGGCGCTGCCGATCCTGCCCGGGCAAACGCCCACGACGCTGGGCCGCCGCTTCTGCATGTTGCTGCGCGACCACTTCACCAACCAGCCGACGGACATGGACACGCGCCTCATCGGCGTGCTCCAGCGGGTCGCCGGAAAATTCGCCGCCAGGCGCATCGAGGTCGTCTCGGGCTACCGCTCGCCGAAGTACAACCTCATGCTGCGCAAGAAGGGCCACCAGGTGGCGCGCCACAGCCAGCACATGGAGGGCAACGCCGTCGACTTCCGCATCCGCGGCATCGCGACCAAGCAGGTCCTCCACTATGTCAAGTCGCTGCGCCTCGGCGGCGTCGGCTACTACCCGAACTCGCAGTTCGTCCACAGCGACACGGGCCCGATCCGGTACTGGACCGGCAGCTGAGGAATCTCGCCCCACGCCAGGGAGCGGCGATGCCGTGCGCGCGGAGGCCTACTGAGAAGGCCGTCTGCCGAGGCCGACGAGCTGGTTGAGCGAGCCGGACGAGAAGCCGGCGAGGTCGAGGGCCACGAAGGCGAAGCCGTGGCGGCGGCCAAGCGCGACGACGGCCTCGCGCGTCTCGGACGCGAGCGCGCGGGACATGTCGGCGACCTCGAGCTCGAGGCGGGCGACGTCGCCGTGATAGCGCACGCGAAGCTGGCGGAAGCCGAGGGCGCGCAGGCCGTCCTCGAAGCCGTCGACGCGCCGCAGGCGCTCGGGCGTGATCTCGGTCCCGTAGGGGAAGCGGGAGGAGAGGCAGGCGAGCTGGGGCTTGTCCCAGGTCGGCAGGCCGAGCGCGCGGGACAGCGCGCGCACGTCGGCCTTCGTGAGGCGGACGTCGACCATGGGGTGGCGCGCGCCGCGCTCGTCGGCGGCGGCGAGGCCGGGCCGGTGGTCGCCGAGATCGTCGAGGTTCGTGCCGAGGAGGACCGCGCCGAGGCCCAGCGCCCGCGCGCGCGGCAGGGCCAGCTCGAGCAGCTCGGCCTTGCAGTGGTAGCAGCGGTTCGTGGGATTCTCCGCGAAGCCGGGGCGCTCGAGCTCGTTCGACTCGATGACCTCGAGACGCGCGCCGACGTGCGCCGCCAGCTCGACGGCGGCGCGGCGCTCGCTGGCCGCCATGGTCACCGAGACCGTCGTGAGGGCCACGCAACGGGCGTCGCCGAGGACGTCGTGCGCGACGCGCAGCAGGAGCGTCGAGTCGACGCCGCCCGAGAAGCAGACGAGCGCCGAGCCGTAGCCGCCGATGACCGCGCGCAGGCGCTCGTGCTTGTCCGCGAGGGGCGCGGGCAGGGGCGGGGTGCGGTCGGTGTTTTGGGGGGCGGGCTGCATGTTCGTCGGCGCAGGCGAAAGTATAGTCAAGACGTGACCGCGATGCGTTGGGCGCCCGCGACGGCCGCCGCCACGAGGCCGGCGACGTCCACGCCGGCCTCGACCTTCTCGGCGTCCTGCGCCCGGGCCTTCGTCGCGGGGTGGCGGGGCACGAAGAGGGAGCAGCAGTCGTCGAAGGGCAGGATCGACGTCTCGAAGGTGCCGATGCGGCGCGCGAGGTCGGTCGTCTCGACCTTGTCGTACGTCACGAGGGGCCGCAGGATGACGCGGCGGCTGGCGGCCTCGATGGCCGTCATGTTCTCGACGGTCTGGCTCGCGACCTGGCCGAGGTTCTCGCCCGTGACGAGGGCCCCGGCCTCGAGCCCGTCGGCGATCTCGTCGGCGATGCGCATCATCATGCGGCGATAGAGGACGACGGCCAGCTCGGCCGCCCCCGCGTCGCGCAGCCGCTTCTGCGCGTCGGTGAAAGGAACGACCGTTACGGAGCGCAGCGCGCCCCAGCGCGCGAGGATGCGGCCGAGCGTCAGCACCTTGTCCTTGGATCGTTCGCCGATGAACGGCGGCGAGTGGAAGTAGATGGCGTCGAGCGCGAGGCCGCGCTTGGCGGCCAGCCATCCGGCGACGGGCGAGTCGATGCCGCCCGAGAGCAGGAGCAAGCCGCGGCCCGAGACGCCCACGGGCAGCCCGCCGGGCGCGGCGCGCGTGCCGGCGTAGACGAAGGCGCCGCGCGAGGTGACCTCGACGCCGATGTGCAGGTCGGCCGTGTGCAGGTCGACGCGGAGGCCCGTCGCGGCGACGACGCGGGCGCCAACGCGGCTGCCGAGCTCCATCGACGGCACGGGGAACGACTTGTCGGCGCGGTTCGCGTCGACGCGGAAAGAAGGCGCGGGCGCCCCGGCGCGCGCGCGGGGCCAGCGCTCGAGCGCGGCGAGCGTCGCCGCGACGGCGGCGTCGCCGATCGCGGTCTCCTCGGCGGCGACGACGCGCGCCACCGAGAGCGAGACGAGACCGAAGACGCGACCGACGCGCGCCGCGGCCTCGTCGGCGTGGGCGTCGGCCACGCGCACGAGGATGCGCCCGTGCGGGTTCTCGACCCGCGCCTCGGGCAGGCCCGCGAGGGCGGTCTGCACGTTGTTGACGAGCATGCTCTCGAAGCGCTTGCGGTTGCCGCTCTTGAGGAACAGCTCGCCGTAGCGGCAGAGCAGGACAGAATGCGGGGGCGACTCCATGCAGGGTCGGTGTTCATACCCGCGCGCGGTCTGGTTGGCCAGGGGTCGCGACCAAAGGTCGCGAGGTTGGGGGGGCAGGGCGTGGAGGCCCCGACGTGAGCCCGTTGCCGTTAGGCAGACGGGCTCCCAGCGGTCGCGGCCGAAGGCCGCGAGGAGGGGCGGCAGGGCGCGCAGGCCGCGCAGGTGCGCATTCATTTCATGAGATGCGCACGAGCGGAGAGATCTCGAGGACGGCGGCGCGCAGCGCCTCCACGGCGGCTTCGACGTCGTCGGGTGTGGTCGTGCGGGCCAGCGAGAAGCGCAGCACGGCCGTGCGATCGTCGACGCCGATGGCCTTGAGCACGGCGCTCGGGCCGCGCGTGCGCGAGGCGCAGGCCGAGCCGGCCGAGGCATAGACGTCGCGCGCCTCGAGCGCGTGGAGGAGCGGCTCGGCGGGGAAGCCCGGGAAGGCCAGCGAGGCGATGTGCGGCGCGCGCGGCGCGCCCGTCACGGTGAGGCGCGCGCCCGGGATCAGCGCCGAGACCGCGGCGAGGCACTCGCGCTCGAGCCGGTCGCGTTCGCGCTCGATCTGGGCGGGCGCGCCCGCCTCCTGGGCCGCGACGGCGAGCGCGGCCGCCCGCCCGAGGCCCACGCAGCCCGCGACGTTCTCGGTGCCCGAGCGCAGGCCGCGCTCCTGCCTGCCGCCGTCCCAGAGCGGCTCGAGGCGCGCGCCCGGCCGCACCCACAGCGCCCCCACGCCCTTGGGTCCGTGGAGCTTGTGCGCCGAGAGCGCGACCGTGTCGGCGCCGAGCGCGCGCGGCCGCACGCGCATCAGCCCGAAGGCCTGCACGGCGTCGACGTGCAGGTGGGGCCGCCGCGGCCCGCGCGCGGGCGCCGCCGCGAGCGCCCGCGCGACCTCGGCGACGGGCTGGAGCGTCCCGAGCTCGTTGTTGACCAGCATGAGGGCCACGACGGCCGTGTCCGCACGCGTCGCCGCGACGACGTCCGCCGCCCGGACGACACCGGCGGGCGTGGGCTCTATCACCGAGAGCTCGTAACCCTCGGCGGCGAGGCGCTCCGCCGTGCGCGCGACGGCGGGGTGCTCGAGGCCGCTCACGACGACGTGTCGGCCGCGCGCGGCGCGCGCCGCGCCGAGGAGGCCGAGCGCGTTGGCCTCGGTGCCACCGCCCGTGAACACGATCTCGGAGGTCTCGGCGCCCAGCGCCGCCGCGACCTCGGCGCGCGCCGCCTCGAGGGCCCGGGCCGCCGCCGCGCCGAGCCCGTGCGCCGAGGCCGGGTTCGCGAAGAAGGCCTCCTCCACGGCGCGCGTCGCGGCCAGGACTTCGGGCGCGGGGCGCGTCGAGGCGGCGTTGTCGAGGTAGACCACGACCTCACTATAGCCGCCGCGTCGCGTTCGAGGTTTGCCGACCGCGTCGACGGTGATGGCCCGGCGCGCCGTCTTGCGGTAAATGAAGGGGGTGGACATCGGCGCCCGCGCCAAGAAAATCTTGCACGCCGTCGTGTCGGAGTATCTGGCCACCGGCGAAGCGGTGGGCTCGCAGACCGTGACGCGGCGCTACGGCCTCGACGTTTCGGCGGCGACCGTCCGCAACGTCATGGGCGATCTCGAGGAAGTGGGCCTTCTCAAGCACACGCACACGTCGGCCGGGCGCATCCCCACCGAGCGGGGGCTGCGCTACTACGTCGACACGCTGCTCCGCGTGCGCAGCCTGAGCCTGGGCGAGAAGGACGACATCCGCGAGCGCCTCGGCGGCGCGCCCGGCGAGGCCAGCATCAACATCCCCGAGGTCATGCAGCGCACGTCGCGCCTCCTGCGCGAGCTGTCGCACTTGACGGTCGTCGTGCAGGCGCCGCGCCCCGAGAGTGACTCCGTCCAGCACCTCGAGTTCGTGCGCCTGCGCGAGGGCCAGCTCCTCGCCGTGCTCGAGACGGCGAGCGGTCAGGTGCAGAACAAGCTCGTGCCCGTGGACTTTCACGTCGATCCGGCCGAGCTCGAGCACATCAACGATTACCTGCAGAACCTCGCGAACGGCTTGACGCTCGATCAGTTGCGCGTCCGCATCGTCAAGGAGATCGCGAGCGACCGCGCGGCGCACGACGCGCTCGTCGCGCGGGCGCTGCTCCTCGCGACGGCGGCCGTGCCGGCGGAGTCGACGGCCGACGTTCTCGTCGACGGCCAGTCGAACCTCCTGTCCGGCAACGCCGACCTCGAGCGTGCCAAGGCGCTCCTGCGCACGCTCGAGGAGAAGGACCTCGTCGTGCGCCTGCTCGACCGCACCCTGAGCGCGCCCGGGATCTGCGTCTTCATCGGCGCCGAGGCCAACTTGGCCGATCTCACGGACGTATCGGTCGTGGCCGCGGCTTATGGCACCGAGGGGCGGCCGCTGGGGACGATCGGCGTCATCGGCCCCGCGCGCATGAACTACTCGCGTGTGATACCCCTGGTGGACTTCACGGCCGAGATGATCGGCGAGGCCCTGACGAAGTCGTGACGCGGATCCAATATTGAGGTGACATGAGCGACCAAGCGGGAACTCCAGAGGAGAAGAGCCAGAAGAACGGCGAGAAGGCGGGTCCGAGGAACGGCGCGCCGGCCGCGGAGGCGTCTGGCGCCAAGCTACCGGACGAGGCGGGTGCGGCCGAGGCGGACCCAGCTCCCGCCGGGCAGCTGGCCGCGCCGACGCCCGAGGAGCGCGTCGCGGAGCTGGAGTCCGAGCGCAACGAGACCAAGGATCGCATGCTGCGCATCGCGGCCGAGTTCGAGAACTGGAAGAAACGCGCGCGCGTTTCGCAGGCCGAGGCCGAGGCGGCTGCGCGCGAGCGCGTGCTGCGGGACGTCCTCGAGGTCGCCGACAACCTCGAGCGCGCGACCGAGGCGCGCGGCGACGGCGGCGGCGCCGCCGTGGACGTCGCGTCGGTGCTCAAGGGCGTGAACCTCGTGCTCCGCCTGCTGCAGCAGAAGCTCGAACGCCACGACGTGCGTCCCTTCGAAGCCAAGGGGCAACCGTTCGACCCAAGGCTGCACGAGGCCATCTCGCGCGTCGAGAGCGCCGATGTCCCGGCGGGCGCCGTCGCGGCCGAGCTGCAGAAGGGATATCGCGTCGGAGACAAGCTGCTGCGCCCCGCGATGGTGTCAGTCTCGACGGGGCCGGGCGCGGGGCCGGCGGCGAGCGCCGCAAAAGGCGGGGGCGACGGCCATTGAGGACGGGCCCGTGATGACCCGTCGGACGCCGGGGCAGTGAGGACAGGGTAGCCCGCTGCCTCGCGACTACTACGACACACTCGCCGTCGAGCGCGAAGCTTCGGAGGTCGAGATCAAGGCGGCCTACCGCAAGCTCGCGCTCAAGTGGCACCCGGACCGCAACCCCGGCGACAAGGCCGCCGAGGAGCGCTTCAAGGAGCTGGCCATCGCCTACTCCGTGCTGTCGGACCGCGACCAGCGCGACCAC
>DASZFV010000446.1:0-19257 GCA_035939455.1 Polyangia bacterium | reverse complement strand
CGTCCGCGGGCGTCGGGGCCTTGACGGGCGACGGGACGACGATGTCGCCGTGCTTCTCTTCGTCGCCCGGCTTCTTGACCTCGTGGCCCGTGAGGCGGTCGATGATGTTGTCGTTCGAGTCGCGCCCGTTGTCGTTCTTCTCGGTGACGGCGTCGACGAGCGAGTCGGTGTGCGGGCCGCCGGGGTTCACGACCTTGCGGCGCTCGTTCAGGCGGCGCTGGACGTCGTTGTCGAGGAGGACCAGGCAGAAGACGCCGTAGAACTCCGAACGGTCGACGAGCCTGAGGCGATCGCCGCCGGCGCTCCACTCGAAGTGGTCGAGGACATGGCGGACGCCGCCCTTGATCTTCTCGTCGCGGTAGACCTCCTTGGCGCGGCCGTACTTGGCCTCCATGCTCTTGCCGAAGTCCTCAAAGGTCTTGCCCTCGAGCGTGTCCTTGTTGAAGGCAAGGAACATCTTGTAGAGGCCGTCCTCGAAGAAGAAGAAGTAGCGCGTCCAGATGTCTTCCTTCGTGACGACGACGGCCTCGCCGGTGTTCTGCTCGAACTCGGGTCCGATGATTGAGACATCCCAGCCCGACTTGTTGCCCTCGAACTTCGTGTAGCTCTTCTTGACGGCGCCGGTCTCGCGCAACATCTCTTCGCGGATGCGGGTCTGCTTGCCCGGGTCCTGCTTGGCCTGGTCGACGCGCGCCTGGTACTTCCTCTCGATCTGCACTTCGACGAGCTTCTCGACCTCGTCGGGCTTCATCCCCCACTTGAAGGTTCCGGCCTTGGGGTCGCCGAGGCGCACGGCTTTGAGCTTGTTCACTTCCTCGACGCTCGCCGCCGGGGCCGCGTCCTCGCGGCCCTTCTTGGCCTTGCCCTTCGCGAGCGCCGCGGAGCCTTGAAGCCCCACGACCGCACAGAGGGCCGACGCGACCAGAAACGTGCCGAATGTCCTCATCAGATACTCCTCCTCTTGGGCCAGATTCCCGGGGAGAAGGGGCAACTTAGCACAATCGAAACGTCAGCGTGTGGCGCTCTGCGGGGGTTGGGTGGCGTGCCCCGCCAGCGCGGGAGCACCCACGGCGCCGGGCGGAGCCACGGTGGTCTTCGCCTCGGACTCGTCGTCGGTCGGGACCGTCTTGTCGGGCGGCGCGTCGTTGATCCAGTCGTCGCCGATCTTCGTCGGGTGATAGCTCTCGGCCCGACCCGTCTGGAGGTCCGCGGCGGGCGTTTGCGAGTACATGGCGCGTTCGCCGGGCCCCGAGTAATCGATCCAGAAGGCCGAGCGGTCCTTGCGGACGTCGAGGTGGACGAAGGATGAGTTGGGGTAGTAGCCCACGCCGACCTTCTTCATGCTGCGGCGCAGGTAGTCGCGTAGCTCGGTGTTCTTGACGCCGGCCACGCGGAAATCACACGCGAGGCCCTTCATGTGTGGGCTGCGCGGATTCTTGGCGACGGTCGGGCTGCGGTAACCCGAGACGACTTCGAGGCGCCGGCCCGGCCAGTGGCGGCCCGTCTGGTAGAGGAGGCGGACGAGGCGCGGGTTCATGGCGTGCTGCTTGTTCGTGTAGTGGCAGCGCAGGAAGCGATCGAAGCGCTTCTGAAAGCTCTTGGGCGGCCGGCCTTGCATGTCCCGCTGGCGGAGCGTGAAGGTGTCGCGGTGGTTGAGGTGGAAGAGGACGACGGTCGTCGTGCGGGATTGCTTGGGACCCTTCTTCTGACCTCTTGGGGGCCCTTTCACGGCGGCCTTCATCGGTCGCTTCGCCACACCCTTCGCCGATCCCGTCAGGGTCGGTGGGGCGCTGGTGGGCGGGTCCGCGGGCGGCGCCGCGACGCCCGGCGGCAGATAGTGTGAAGGCTGAGGCCCGGCATCCGCCGCGCGCGCGAACGTGCCCGTCAGGGCGAACGCCGTCGTGAGAAAGAAAGCGAGCGGGCGGGTGACCAGCGACAAACCCATCGTGCGGTGCGCGGGTCGAGAGCCCGCGACCTTTTAATCATGGTCGATGTTACGAGGGTGACGCCAATTTCTTCGTCAGGCGCGCCACGAGATCGAGGGCCGCGCGGGGTGACAAATCGTCGGGATCGACGGCGCGCAGGGCCTCGATCACCTCGGCGGCCGCGCCCTCGGGCGCCGAAGGAGCGGCCGCGGACGGCGGGCCGCCGAAGGCGAGGCCGAGCTGGGGGGCAGGCGCGGCGCTCGCGGGGACGACGGGATGCGGGACCTCGGCGCTGCGCGCGCCGCCGTCGGACTCGAGGGTGCGCAGGATGTCGCGCGCGCGGTCGACGACGCTGGGCGGCAGGCCCGCGAGCTTGGCGACCTCGACGCCGAACGAGCGGCTCGCTCCGCCCGGTGCGAGCTTGCGGAGGAAGACCACCTCGCCCTTCCACTCGCGCGCGGCGACGCTGACGTTGCGCACGCGCGCGTGCAGGCCGGCCAGCGCCGTGAGCTCGTGGTAGTGCGTCGCGAAGAGCGTCTTGGCCCCCACGCGGTCGTGCAGGTGCTCGGCGACGGCCCAGGCGATCGAGACGCCGTCGTACGTCGAGGTGCCGCGGCCGATCTCGTCGAGAACGATGAGGCTCCGCGAGGTGGCGTAGCGGAGGATATGGGCCGTCTCGCGCATCTCGACGAGGAACGTCGACTCGCCGCGCGCGAGGTTGTCGCCCGCCCCCACGCGAGTGAAGACGCGATCGCAGACGCCCAGGCGCGCCGCACGCGCCGGCACGAACGATCCCATCTGCGCGAGGATCGCCGTGAGCGCCACCTGCCGGATGAGCGTCGACTTGCCCGCCATGTTGGGGCCCGTGACGATGAGGACCTGCTCGCCCGCCTCGTCGAGGCGGACGTCGTTGGGGACGAAGCTGCCCGCGGGCACGACGCGCTCGACGACGGGGTGCCGACTGTCGACGAGCTCGATGAGGCCCGACTCGTCGACGAGGGGTCGGCAATAGGCCCCTCGGTGCGCGACCTCGGCGAGCGAGGCCAGCGCGTCCGCCGCCGCGACGTGCGCTGCGAGGCCCAGCAAGCGGTCGGCGACGTTGGCGATCTCCTCGCGCGCGTGCGTGAAGATCTCGAGCTCGAGGGCGACACGGCGCTCGTTGGCCGTGAGGATCTTCTGCTCGAACTCGGCCAGCTCGGGCGTCGCGAAGCGCTCGGCGTTCGCGACCGTCTGCTTGCGCCTGTAGTCGGCGGGCAACGTTGACTTCGCGAGGTGGCTGCGCGTGATCTCGATGTAGTAGCCGAAGACGTTGTTGAGCTTTACCTTGAGCGACGGAATGCCCGTGCGTTCGCGTTCGCGCACCTCGATGGCCGCCAGCTGCTCGCGGCCGCCGCTCGCGATGGCGATGAGCTCGTCGAGCTCGTCCGAGACGCCAGCGTTGACGTAGCCGCCCTCCTTCGTGAGGGCCGGCGCGTCGGCCCGCAGCGTACGCGTGAGGCTCTCGGCGACGTCGGCCGCGAGATCGTCGCCCACGCGAAGGAGATCGTCGTCGGCCGCGGAGCCCGGCAGCTCGCCGGCGCGCGCCTCGTCGAGCGCGGCCGCGAGCGCCGGCAGGCTGGCGAGCGACCGGCCCAGAACGGCCAGGTCGCGCGGCGTCGCGACACCGAGCCGCGCGCGCCCCACGAGGCGCTCGAGGTCGGCGACCTCTGACAGGTGCTGGCGCGCGAGGTCGCGCGCGGAGTGCGCGCCCACGAGCCGCTCGACGGCGTCCTGGCGGCGGCGGATGGCGGAGACGTCCACGAGCGGGAAGAGCAGCCAACGCCGCAGGAGGCGCCCGCCCATCGCCGAGCGCGTCTCGTCGATGACGTCGAGGAGCGAGCCCGCGCGCCGGCGGTCTTGCATCGACTCCGTGAGCTCGAGGTGGGCGCGCGCCTGCTCGTCGAGGACCAGCGTGTCGGCGCGCCGGTAGACCTCGAGCCGCCTCACGGGCAGCGGCGCCCCGGGTTGGGTCGCGCGCGCATAGTCGAGGACACGCGCGGCCGCCGCGGCGGCCAGCGGTGTGCGGTCGGGCACGCCCGCGTCGAAGGCGCCCCGCAGGGCCGTGCGCAGCGTCTCCGCGGGCGAGGCCCCGGCGTCGGCAGGCGCACGGGCTTGCGGCACGCGCGGATAGGCGCGGCGCAGGAGGGCCGCGAGCTCGGCGTCGTCGGCGCCTTGGCCGACCACGAGCTCGCGCGGCTCGGCGCGCGCGAGCTCGTCGACGAGCGCGTCCGCCGTGGGCGCCTCGGTGGCATGGAAGTCGCCCGTCGTGACGTCGAGGAAGGCGAGCCCGTACCCGCGACGCGGCTCGCCCGCCACCGCCGCGACGAAGCTGGGCACACGCGGGTCGAGCGACTCCTCATCGAGGTTCACGCCCGGCGTGACGACGCGGATGACGTCGCGCTTGACGATGCCGCGCGCGACCTTCGGGTCCTCGATCTGCTCGCAGAGGGCCACGCGGTGGCCGAGCTCGGTGAGCTTGAGCAGGTACGAGCGCACGGCATGGTACGGCACGCCGCACATGGGGACCGGGTCCTCCTTGCCCTTGTCTCGCGTCGTGAGCGTGAGGCTGAGCGCCTTCGCGACGAAGGTCGCGTCCTCGTAGAACATCTCGTAGAAGTCCCCGAGGCGGAAGAAGACGATGGCGTCCGGATACCTCGACTTGACGTCCAGGTACTGGCGCATGAGCGCGGTGGGAGCAGCGGCGGTTTGCACGCGGCGCGCGCGGACGCGCCCCCCTTACTCTTTCGGGGCGGCCTTCTTCTTCGTCTTGGCGGCGGGCGCCTTGACGGGCGCGGCGGGCCGCTTGCGCTTGAGACGGGCCTTGAGCTTCTTCTGGCTGATGCGGCGGCGCATTTTCATGGAGCGCCGGTTGTCACGTCTTCCCATGGGCTCGAATTACTGTTTTGCCGTGCCCGTGTCAACTACTGGGCCTCGACGCTCTGCCGGACGCGCGCCGAGATCGCCGCGTCGCCGTGCTTGATGCGCACGTCGCCGCCGACGGGGACGCTGATGTGGAGCATGGCGAGCGCGACGCCCCGACCGTCGGAGAAGCGGCCCACGCTCGTGATCTTGCCGGCGCGTGGCTTGACGTCGCTCTCGAGCGCGTCGCCGGCCGTCGGGTCCACGGTCCCCGCGACGTCGAGCGACACCAGGCGCCAGTTGATGTGGCCGCGATCGCGGAGGCGCACGATGGGCTCCTGTCCGAGGTAGCAGCCCTTCGTGTAGTCGATGGCGCCCACGAGGCCGACCTCCATGGGGAAGTAGTCAGGCGTGATCTCGGCGCCCCAACGGCCCTCTAGCGCGGCGATGCGGGCGGCCTCGGCCGCCGCCTCGGAGAGCGTGGGCACGCCAGCCGTCCCGAGCGCGAGGCGCGCAAGGGCCACCACCTCGGGCGAGCCGGCCAGCCAGTAGCCGTCGGAGCCGAGCTCGGGCGCGCGCACGATCCAGAGCTCGCCCACCGACGCGTGCGCGAGGAGCGCCGGGCCGGGCAGCTGGCCCTCGCCGGGGACGAGCTTGGCCTCGACGAGCCCGAGCCCGGCCGTGGGCCCGAGCACGGCGAGCTGCGCGAACCCGGGCCGTCGCGCCGACGCGAAGTCGTCCATGATGGCGTAGCGCGAGAGCGCCGCAGCCGTCGCGTCGCCCTGCCCCGCGTCGGTCACCAGCCAGATCTGCTCCGGGTGGACGAAGATCATCAGGTCCGCCACGACGTGGCCCTTCGGTGTGAGCAGCGCCGCGCGGCAGCCGCCGCCAACAGGCGTCCCGGCGACGTCACCGGTCACGATGCCGTGCAGGAAGCGCGCGCGGTCGCCACCCGTCGCGACGATGAGCTCGCGCCCGCGCCCGCCGTGGAGGACGACGCCGGTCTGCAGCAGGCCGACGTCGTCGGTTTCGCCGTCTTTCTTCACGCCTCGGTCATAGCGCGGCGCTCACGCAGGCGCACGGCGCGCCGGCGCTTCGCGTCCTGGAAGCGGCGCCGGTCCTCGGCGGTCGCGAGCACGAGCGGCGGCACGGGGCGCGGGCGCCCCTGCCCGTCGACGGCCACGAAGGTCAGATAGGCGCGCGTCGTCTGCCTGCGTTTGAAAGTGGCCTCGTTTTCCGCAAACACGCGCACGCCCACCTCCATCGAGGTCGTACCCGCGAAGTTCAGCTGCGCCTGCAGAATGACGATCTCCCCGAGCTGCACGGGGCCGAGGAAGTGCAGGCGATCCATCGACGCCGTCACGACGGCGCCGCCCGAGTGGCGCGCCGAAGCGATGCCGCCGGCGATGTCGATCCACTGCATGAGGATGCCGCCGAAGATCGTGCCGTGCGTGTTCGTGAGGCCCGGCAGGACGAGCTGGACGGTCTCGACCCGGGAGGCGCGCGGCGTCTTTTTCGCGGGCATGTCGTTATGCGGGTAACACGGGCCGCGGGCGGGGGTCAACGCGGCGTCGCGCGTGAGGCAAATCAACGCACCTGCGAGCGGCGTGTGTATAGTGTTTCGCCATGCGCCGAATGTTCGAATCCCGACGGTGGGCGTCCGCGCTCGCTGCCCTGCTCGCGACGTTCGCCGTGCTCGGCGCGCGCGCGGCCTACGCCAAGAAGATGACCCTCCCCGAGCTCCTCGAGCTGGCACGCCAGGTGAGCCCCGGCATGCAAGCGGCCGCCGCGGCGACTGAGGCCATGGAGGCGCAAGTCGCCGAGGCGCGGCGCAACTGGCTGCCGCAGGGCGATCTGCTGTCGATCCTCGCGCCCTCGCCCAGCATCCACTGCCAGCGCTACGAGCCAGGCGTGAACGGCGGGCTCTCCTACGCAAACGACACAACCAACTGCGTGAGCACGACCAGCGGCGAAGCCCGCATCACCGACGTCAACTGGACCAGGGTCTTCACGCGTACGGAGGTCAAGCTCATCCAACCGGTCTGGGACTTCGGAAAGATTTCGGCGGGCGTGGCGGCGGCCCGCGCCGGCGTGGGCGTGTCGCAGGAAAAGCAGAACGCCGCCCGCGCCGACGTCGAGCAAAACGTACGCAAGGCCTACTGGGGCATGAAGCTCGCGCGTGACGTGCTCGACATGCTCGACACCGGGTCCGGCTACGTCGACGACGGCCAGAACAAGCTCGACAAGGATCTCGAGAAAGGTACGGGCACCGCCAGCGTCACCGACAAGCTGCGCATGCGCACCGTGCGCGCCGAGGTCGATGCCCGCATCCTCGAGGCCAAGCGTGGCCAGAACCTGGCGCGCGACGGCCTGCGCGCGCTGCTCGGTCCGCAGGCGCCGCCGGAGATCGACGTCGACGACGAGGACTTCGCGCCCATCGAGGTCAAGGATCACCCCGTGACGTACTACGAGGATCTGGCGCGCTACAACCGGCCGGAGGCGCGCCTGCTCGACTACGCCGTCAAGGCCAAGAGCGCCCTCGCCGATCTCGAGCGCCGCAAGGAGTATCCGGACCTCGTCCTCATCGGCACGGCCGCCTTCGCGCGCGCCCAGGAGGTCGACGACCCGCAGAACGCCTTCATGAACCACTACTTCAACAGCACGACGGCGGGGGTCGCGGCGGCGCTGCGCATGCAACTCGACCTCGGGCCGCGCCTCGCGCGAGCGACGCGCACGAGCGCCGAGTCCGCCGAAATTGGCTTCCGGCGTACGGAGGCGCTGGGCGGCATCGCGCTCGAGGTACGCAAGGCCTACGGCGAGATGACCGAGGCCGGCGAGCGCATCAAGGCCGTGCACAAGGGCGAGAAAGCCGCCAAGTCCTGGATCTCTGCGGTGGCTCAGAACTTCGCCCTCGGTCTGTCGGAGGCGCGCGACCTCACAGACGCCCTGCTGGCGTTCTTCAACATGCGCTACCGCTATTTGCAGGCCGTCTTCGACTATAACATCGCCGTGGCGTCGCTGACGCGCGCGACGGGCGCTTCCGAGCTGTCTCCGTGAGCGCGAACGCCCGGCTGCCGCCCGGCAATCTGGGCCTGCCGCTCCTCGGTGAGACCCTCGCGCTGCTCGCGAACCCCTTCGGGTTCCTCGCGGACCGCCGCAAGCGCCACGGCAACGTCTTCAAGTCCCGCGTCGTGGGTCAGCGCGTGGTCTTTCTCTCGGGCCTCGAGGGCGCCGAGGTCTTCTACGACCCGGACAACGTCTCGCGCGCGAACGCACACCCGTTCCCGCTCCTCGATCTCTTCGGCGGCGCCAACATGCAGATGTTCGACGGCGAGAGACACCGCGCGCTCAAGACGATGGCGATGACGACCTTCGACCACGCCGCGATCGGCGGTTACCTCCCCGCGCTCGAGGCGCTCGTCGGCCGGGCGCTGGCGCGCCTCGCGGCCGCCGGCGGTCCCGTGCGCGTAGCCCTCGAGCTGCGCAAGCTCGTCATCGAGGTCATCTGCCAGAACGTGCTCGGTCTTCCGCCCGGGCCGGAGACGGACGCCGTGTGCGCCGACTACGGTGCCGTCCTTTCGGGAATGGTCTCGCTCCCGGTGGCCCTCCCCGGCTCGCGCTACGCGCGCGCGCGGGCGGCGCGCGACCGCGTCCTCGCGCGCATCCGGGGAGTCGTGACCGCGCGCCGGACCGAGCCGCGCGCGGACGCGCTGTCGCGCATGCTGGGCGCCAAGGCCGAGGGCGGTCACGTGTTCACGGACGACGAGGCCGTGCTCGAGGTCCATCACATCGTCATCGCCGGCTTCATCGTCTACGCGCTCCTGTCGGAGGTGACGCGCCGGCTCGCGGAGGACCCCGCCCTGCGCGCCCGGTGCGAAGCGGAGGTGCGCGACCACGCGGCGTCCGGACCTCTCACGATGGAGTCGCTCGCGAAGCTGCGGGCATGCCTCGCGGTCGTGCTCGAGGCGAAGCGCTACGTGCCCATCGTGCCGCTCGTCTTCGGACGCGCCAAGCGCGCGTTCGCCTGCGCCGGCTTCGAGGTGCCCGCGGGGTGGCTCGTCTACCTGGCCCTCGGCGTGCACAACCGCGACCCCGCTATCTACCGCGACCCTGACCGGTTCGACCCGGACCGCTTCGGACCCGAGCGCGCCGAGCACCGCAAGCACGAGATGGCCTTCATTCCCCAGGGCAAGGGGGCGCACGCCTGCCTCGGACTCGACTACTCGACGTTCATCACGCTCTCCTACCTGGCCTTGCTCGTTCGCGGATACACGTGGGAGCTGCCGCCGCAGGACATGACCTACGACTGGAAGACCATCCCGCCCGAGCCGAGGAGCGGCATGCAGGTCCTCTTCCGCGCGCGCTGACTCAAGGCGGAGGTGAGAAGCTCAGGCTCTTCACGAGGGCGATGTACTCATCCTCGAGCTTGGGGGCGGCGCGCGCCGGGGCATTGAGCACGAGGAAGACCACAACGCCTGCGTGCTCGAGGGTCGTGATCTCGCCCGCGTGCATGACGCCGTCGGCCTCGCCGCGCTCGTGGAAGCCCTCGCGCCGACTGCCTGGCACGAGCGGCGCAAGCGGCTTGAGCTTGACGCTGGGGAACATGTTGTGGCCCGCCTTCTTGAGGAGCGCGGCCCGCGCGGCGGAGCTCTCGGGTCGCTCGGCGAGCAGCACGGCGGCGCCGCGCGCGGCGTTGCCGTCGTCGTCGAGCACGCGCTCCGTCGCGAGATCGACGAGCACGCCGTTTTCGGGCGTGAGCGACTGCCCCACGACGCGCCAGGCGATGGGCCAGTTGACGTGAAATCCGTACGGCGCGCAGGTCACACCCGCGTGCGTCGCCGTCGCCCCGAAGCGCAGCCCCGGCTCAGTCGCGGGCGGCGGCGCGAGGCGCGGCTCCCGTCCGCCCGTGGCCACGAGCTCGGCCGCGCGGGGGTCGCCGGGCTCGACCGCGAGGTAGCGCCGCAGCTCGTCGAGGCCGTCCTTCGTCTTGCCCGTCGCAAGCAGCGCGCGGCCGAGCACGTAGCGCGCGCGCGGTGGCGGGTGCGGCAACCCGGCCGCCGCCTGGGCTACGGCCAGCGCGAGATCGTGGCTGGCCCGAAGCTCGTGAACGCTCGCGCGCGCCACGAGCACGTCGGCGCTCTCGGGCGCCCGCAGCTGGGCGTCGTCGAGGACGGCGGCGGCGCTCTCGGCGGCGCCCGGCCAGTCAAGGCCGGCGGCGAGCGCGAGCGCGCGACCAGCCAGCACGCGGCGCTGGACCTCGAACGCCGGATCGGCCTTTAGCGACCAGGCCTCGTCGAGCAGGTCGTGAACGCGCTCGTCGACTACGGCGCGCCCGTTCTTGGCGATGAGCGGTGGCCGCTCGGCGATCGTGCGCTCGAGGTGGCCGAGGTCGCGCTCGAGCTCGCGCACGTGGCCGAGGGAGCTGTCGCCCTTGACGCTGATGCGGTAGGCGGCCGCCTCGGGGCGCAGCACCTTGCCGTCCACGAAGAAGACGTCGTCGCTCATGCCCGGGGCGCCGTCCGCCGCGCGCTCGTCCTGCAACATCCAGCGCCCGTCGAGGCGGCCCGCGAGCACTGCCATGCGGCCGCACGCGCCCGCGCCCGTCGGCCGCACGAGGACGTCACCGGGCGCGAGCTCGGCCGGCGCGACGCGCGCGAAGAGGCCCTTCGGGTCGCGCGCCTCGGCCCCGAGCAGCTCGCCGGCGCGCCGGGGATTCGGGTAGCGCCACCAGGCGGGGGGCGCCTGCGTGCCGTCCTCCTCGATCTCGGGCACGATGCCGCCGCGCGATTCGACCGCCTTCCAGGCCGGGGCCGCGGCGTCGTCGCACGGCGCCACGGCGCGCGCCGCGCCAGGCGCGCCGGCGAGTCCGCCGAGGCAAGCCAGCGCAGCGACCCCGAGCTCGGCGGCGCCCCGCCCGCGTCGCGCCATCGTCACACGCCGATGAACAGGCGGTGGCCGAAGTTCGGCTCGAGGTCCGTCCCGAAGATCTTCTCGGCCGAGGCCTTGATGTCGTAGTCGACGCGCTTGAACTCGAAGAGCTTGGTCTCGGTGTCAAAGAGCACGTAGCTCGCGCGCGGATCGTAGTCACGCGGCTGCCCCACGGAGCCGACGCTCACAATGTAGCGCCACCCGTCGCGCAGCTCGAAGCGGTCGGAGACGACCTCGTAGACGCCGTCGGGCGACAGCGCGAACGACTTGCACAGGTGCGAGTGCCCGATGAGCGTGAGCTGCGCGAGCTGGTCCCAGATCTCCATGCACTGCGCGGCCTGGTCGCGCGCGAAGATGTAGTCGAAGTCCTCGATGTTGAGGGGCGAACCATGGCAGAAGTGGACCTCGCCCTGGCGGATCTCATAGGGGAGCTGCTTGAGCCACGACATGTGCTCGGGCTTGAGCTGGCGCGCGTGTAGGTCGAGGGCGTGGCGGGCGGCGTGATAGTAGTACGAATAGTCCATGCGACCAGCGACGGCGGCGTCGTGGTTGCCGAGGATAGTGTGAGCCGCCTTCGAGCGCACGAGCGCGCAGCACTCGTTGGGGCTCGCGCCGTAACCCACTGTGTCGCCCAAGCATACATATTGGTCGACCTTCTCGGCGTCGATGGCCTTGATGACCGCGTCGAGCGCTTCGATGTTCGCGTGAGTGTCGGAGAAGATCCCGATCCGCATCGCCCCCTAGCAGTCACAGTAACACCGATTCCGCGGTCGCGCTCGCGTCAGTGCAGCTTGGCGGCGCCTGGCAGGTCGGCGACGCCGGGTCCCGCGGCGGCGCTCGGTTGGATCATGACGCGCGCGAGCACCGACGAGACCTCGAGCAGCGCCGCGCGCGCGGGGGGGGCACCGGGCCCGGCGCCTCCGAGCTCGGCGCGCAGCCACTCGCCCTGGTGGCGCACGCCGCGCAGCGCGAAGGCCGTCGCGACGGGCGCCGACGCGCGTGCGCGCAGCTCGAGGAGCGGCAGCTCGCCCACGGCGAGGACGCGCACGTCGCCGGCGTAGCTGCGCAGATCGTAGTGGGCGCCGGCGCGCAACGGCCCGAGCAGCACGACCTCGCCCGTCGTCGTCTGAAGGTGCACCCAGGAGGCGCGCACGTCGGCGGCGCGGATGTTGCCGTCGACGACGCGCGCCGAGGCGCGGCCGCCTACGAGGCGGCGCAGATCCATGTCGCCCTCGATGCCGTCGAGATCGACATCGCCGTCGACGCCCGAGACGCTCTGCCCGCCGCGCAATTGTCGCGTCACGACGGGGCCGCGCACGTCGCTGATGCCGATGCGCCCGCCTGTCGTCTCGAGCCGCGCGCCGGCGCGCAGCCCAGACGCCGTGACGTCGCCCCCGAACGTCTTGGCCTCGACGGCGACGTCGGAGGGCACCTCGACGACGAGATCGATGCCGCTGCCGCCGAGCGGAACGGAGCGCTCGCGGCCTTCGAGCTCGACCCGCGTGTCCAGCTGCACCTCGCCGCTCTGGAAGGCCACGTAGTGCACGCGCAGGCGGCCGAGCGCCTCCGCGGTCACGGCGCGCTTCTGCGCGACGATGTGAATGACGTCGGCCCGCCCGCCGCCGCGGATCTCGACCCGACCCATGGGGTTGTCGATGCGCATGACCTCGACGCTGCCCGCCGCCACGGGGACGATGATCTCGCGGCGGTCCGTGAATGCGGCGACCTCCCCTTGGCGGCCGTAGTCGGCGCCGGCGTCACCGGCCGGCCGCCCCTCGGCGCGCGCGGACGTGAGCGCCGCGAGGGACGCCACGAGGCGGAGCGCCGCCCGCGGGCGTGTCATGGCGCCCAACCGCCGCCGCGGTGGACCGTCTCGGTGAGGAACGCGATCTTCTGCTGGTACGCCGCGAAGAGCTGCTCGTTGCCCTCGCTATCGCCGGGGGCGCGACGCGTCGTCTCGCGCGAGCGCGCGATGGCGTCGTCGAGGCGCGCCAGCCGCTCGATGTAACGCGCGCGTACGTCCGGGGACCAGCGCGGCTCTTCGCGCGTGAGCAGGCCGCGCAGCTTCTCTATCGACCGCTCGTAGACGGCGGCCGCGCGCGCGAACTCCTGCTCGGCCTCGGCGAGCAGCGGATCGGTCCCGACCGGCGGCGCGCCGCCCGGCCCCGACGCGCGCGTCGCCCCGAAGGCGGCCGGCGTGGCCTCGTACCCGGCCAGCGGGCTCGCCGGCCGCGCGGCCCAGACGAGGACGAGCGCCGCCGCGGCGGCCGCGCCCGCGAGCGCCCCGAACCCGAACGGCCGCCACGACGCCCACCACCAATCGGCGCGCGTCTGCCGCGCGAGCGCCCCGTCGATGGAGGGCCACAGAGTGGGCGGCGGCTCCGGCAGGTCGAGCGCGCGGGTGGCGCGCGTCACGGCGCCGAGCTCGTCGAGCCGACGCGCGCACGCGGGACACGCCTCGACGTGATGGCGCACGGAGGAGAGCTCGGCGCCCGGCAGATCGCCGTCGAGGAACGCCGACAGCCGCTCGAGCGAGAACGGCGTCGGCTCGCCCGAGACACAGCCGTCCGCGCGGGCACGCGTCGGTCCCGGGCGCGTCGGATCCATCACGCGCGCTCCAGGAGCTCGGCGGCGGTGATGCCCTGGGCGGCGAGCATCTCGCGCACCCTGGCGCGCGCCTTATGGAGCTGCGACTTCGACGTGCCGACGTGGCAGCCGAGGATCGACGCCACCTCCTCGTGCTCGAGCCCCTCGACGTCGTGGAGCACGATGACCGTGCGATAGCCGACGGGCAGTAGGGCTAGAGCGCGCTCGAGCTGCTTGCGGAGCGCGAGATCGCGCGCCTCCGGCGTCACGGCGACGACGCGCTCCGCGCCGCCCTCTTCGAGCGGAGCGGCCGGCACGTTGGCCCGCCTCGTGCGATGCGACAAGGCGACGTTGACAGCCAAGCGGTAGATCCAGGTGCCGAGCGCCGCGTCGCCTCGAAACTTCGGCAGGCCGCGGAACACGCGGATGAACGCCTCCTGGGCGACCTCCTCGGCGTCGACCGCGCCCACGATGCGCAGGGCGAGCGCGAACACGCGCCGCTTGTAGCGGTGGTAGACGGCCTCGCGGCTGCCGGGCGCGCCGCGGCGGACGTCCTCGACGAGGGCTGCCTCGTCGGCGCGCCCTCCCTCCGCGGATCCCGCCGCCAGCCCGTCGATCACGGATGCTCCTAGCATCGTCGAATTCGGAGGTTTGACCGTCACGTTCGAGCCCTGGTTGCCTCGCGCCAGAAGGTATCAGGTCCGGTGGTTCGAGGCCCGTCTGCGTGAGCGCCCCCGTCTGTTACATTTCCCCGCCATGCGGGCCGTCGTCCTCGCCTGTTTCTTTCTGTCGGGCGCGTCCGGCCTCATCTTGGAGATGCTCTGGACGAGGATGCTGACCCTCGTCTTCGGGTCGACGACGCTCGCGGTCTCGACGGTGCTGACGGCCTTCATGGGCGGCCTCGGCCTGGGCTCGTTCCTGGCGGGCCGCTACGCGGATCGCCTCAAGACGCCGGTGCGCGCCTACGCCGCTCTCGAGGCTTCGATCGGCCTCTACGCGCTGCTCGTGCCCGTCGTCGTGGCGTTTTATCCGGCGCTCAACCGCTGGCTGTGGGCGGCCTTCGGCGATCGCTACGCGCTCCTCTCCGTGCTCCGCTTCGTCGCCTCGGCGGGCCTGTTGCTCGTCCCGACGACGCTCATGGGCGCGACGCTGCCCATCCTCGCGCGCCACTTCGTGCAGCACCCGTGGGAGCTGCGTCGCGTGGGGATGCGCATCGGCAGCCTCTACGCCGTTAACCTCTTCGGCGCCGTCGCGGGCGCCTTCCTCGCGGGCTTCGTGTTCCTGCCCGAGCTCGGCTTGCGTGGGACGAACGTCACGGCGGCGGCCTTCAACCTCACGCTCGCCGCGGGCGTGCTGCTCGCGCGCCGCTTCTTGCCCACGGCGACGGCCGGCCCCCCCATGGAGGCGCTGCTCGACGAGGCGGCCGCCGAGGGCCGCATCGAGGCCGGCGCCCTGCCCCCCGCGCCCGTCGTCGACGCGCGCGCGCGTCGCGTCGCGCTCGGCGCCTTCGTCGTCTCGGGCGCGACGGCCATGACCCTGCAGGTCATGTGGACGCGCGCCCTCGCCGTGCTCATCGGCTCGTCTATCTTTTCCTTCACGATCATCCTGGTGGCGTTCCTCATCGGCCTCGGCTGCGGGTCGGCCGTGTTCGGGCGCCTCACGCAGCGCACCGCGCACCCCGTGCGGTGGCTCGCGGGCTTGCACATCGGCATCGCGCTGGCCGTGGGCGCCTCGTACCTCTGCACCGACCGCCTGCCCTTCGTCTTCACGTGGTTGCTCAAGTCGACGAGCTTCGGCGTTGACACGATCCTTGTCTGTCAGTTCGTCCTCGCGTGCGTCACGGTGCTGCCTGCGACGATTCTCATGGGCGGCGTCTTCCCGCTCACCATTCGCATCGCGGCGCCGCGCCTCGAGTCGGTGGGCCGCGATATCGGCAACGCCTATGCCCTCAACACGATCGGCGCCATCGCGGGGTCATTCCTGTCGGGCTTCGTCGTGCTGCCGAAGCTCGGCCTGCAGCGCGGGATCTACGCCTCCGTCGTGGGCGGGCTCGCGCTCGCGGCGGCGCTCGTGGCCGTGGCCCCGGGTCTGTCGCGCGCGCGCCGCGCCGCCGGCATCGGCACCGCCTGCGCGCTCGCGGCCCTCGGGCTGGTGCTGCCGCGCTGGAACCTCGTGACGTTCTCGTCGGGGTTCTTTCGCGTGTCGATCGCGCGCGAGTACATCTCGCGCCAGATCCACAAGAAGGCCTGGCAGGACCCTAAGCTCGTCTTCTACGAGGACGGCACGGCCACCACCGTCACCGTCGACCAGTGGGGCAAGACGTTCTCGCTCAAGAACAATGGCAAGGTCGACGCCTCGAACGACAGCGACATGGCCACGCAGATCGTCGTCGGCCTCCTGCCGCTCCTCCTCTACGAGGGGCAGGCGCCGCCCAAGGTCGCGCTCGTCGGCTTCGGCTCGGGCGTCACGGCGGGCGCCATCACGCAGTTCCCGATCGAGTCGCTCGAGGTCGTCGAGCTCGAGCCGGCGATCTACCGCGCGTCGCACTTCTTCGACGCGGACAACCACCGGCCTCTCGAGAACCCCAAGGTCAAGGCGCGGGTGGGCGATGGGCGCAACTTCCTCACGCAGCGGGGCGATCGCTTCGACGTCCTCGTGAGCCAGCCGTCGAACCCGTGGCTCACGGGCGTGTCGAACCTCTTCACGCGCGAGTACTTCCGCGACGTCAAGGCGCGACTCGCGCCGCATGGTTTGTTCTGCCAGTGGGCGCAGCTCTATGAGATGTCGCCCTGGAACATCAAGACGATCTATCGCACGCTGCGCGACGAGTTCCCGTACGTGTACGTCTTCGCGGCTGAGGATCTGTCGTCGGACACGATCCTCATCGCGAGCGAGGAGCGCGTGAAGCTGGGCCTCGCGGCGCTCGAACGAGCCTTGGCCGATCCGGCGACGCGCGCCGAGGCACGCCGCGCCGGCTTCGCCTCGCCCCACGACGTTATGGCGTATCTCCTGCTGGGGCCCGACGAGCTCGAATCGTTCACGGCCGGCTCACCCACCAACAGCGACGACAACGCGCTCATTGAATTTACGGCGCCGCGCGATCTGCTGGGCTACGCCAAGTTCGATCCCTACCTCGCGAAGGTCTATGGGCCCATGTGGCCCTACGGTCGGCTCACGGAGCTCGTGAACGGCTACGACGGTCCGGCGCGCAGCGCGAACTGCGGGCGCCTGGGACGCAGTCTGCTCGCGCACGGCAAGGCGCGCGAGGCCGAGCTGTGGACGCGCCGCGCCGAGGCCGCGGGCGACACGCCCGAGGCGCGCCGCGCCCGCTTGCTCCTGCGCCTCGTCTCGACGCGCCTGGACCGCGACCCCGAGATCCCCCTCGCGCCCGGCGAGACACTGGCGCCGCCCGTCGTGCCGGCCAAGATCGCCGCCGCGCACCCCGACTACGTGGCGCGCGTCGCCGAGGAGTACCGCGACGTGCTCGCCGACCTGGGCGCGCGCCGCTACGCGACTGCCTACCAGCTCCTCGACAAATGGCCCGAGCCGCTGTGGACCGGCCTCGGCCAGGACTTCGCCCTGCTGTCGGGCTTCCTCGACTACAAGGCCGAGTTCTACGCCGACGCCGTCGAGACGCTCAAGCCGCTGGCCGACGACGCCACATATGTGGCGCGCCGTCCCGAGGTGCTCTACTACCTGGGCCGGGCGCAGTACGCGAGCGCCGCCTACGGCAAGGCCGTCGACGCCCTCGAGCGCTTCGTGCGCTCTCAGCTCGTTCTAGGTCGCGCCGTGCTGCCAGCCTCGGACCCCGCGGGCCGAGCCGCGTCCGGGGCGCCAGCGCCAGCGCCGCTGTGATATTTTGTTCGCATGGGCACCTCGAACGACTGCGTCGTCGGCCTCGGCCAGGTCATGGTCGAGAACCTCGGCGTCGGGCCGCGCTCCCCAGAGACGATCGTCGAGCTGTCGGCGTTCAGCATGCAGGCGGGCGGCGCCATCGGCACGACGCTCGCGGCCGTGTGCGCCCTCGGCGGCCACGCCCGCTACATGGGCCGCCTCTCCGATGACGACCTCGGGCGCATCGCGCTGCGCGGGCTCCAGGAGTTCGGCGTCGACGTCTCGAGCGTGCTCATCGAGCCGGGCCGCGTCTCGCCCGCCTCGTTCACGCTCGTCGACGATCGGACGGCCCGGCGCTTCGTGCGCTTCACGCGCGGCAACACGTCACCCCTGCTGCCGGGCGAGCTGCCGCGGACGCTCTTCGACGACGCGCGCGCGCTCATCGTGGACGGCCGCGCGCCCGCGCCGCAGATCGCGGCCGCCGAGCGCGCCAAGGCCCTCGGCCTCACCGTCGTCCTCGACGCGCGCCACCTCGGGCCCGGCATGGGCGAACTCTTGGGCCTGTGCGACATCGTCATCGGCAATGAGCGCTTCGCCGCGGAGTCCTCGCACTCGGCCGACATGAAGCGCAGCCTCAACGAGCTCGTGAAGATGGGCCCCCGCACGGCGGTCATCACCCTCGGCGAAGAGGGCGCCATCGGACTCGAAGCCGACACAGTCGTGCGTCAGCCCGCGCTCGACGTCGACGTCATAGACACGACGGGCGCGAGCGAGGTCTTTCGCGGCGCCTTCATCTACGGCCTCCTGCAAGGCTGGGGGCTCGATCGGTGTCTGCCGCTCGCGAACGCTGCGGCCGGCCTGAACTGCCGCCACCTGGGCGGCCTTGGGGGCATCGCGCCGCTGTCGGAGATCCTCGAGGTGTCCGGCCTCGGGTGAGCGGGCGGTGGTCAACGCGCCGTGACGTGAACGCCGTCGCGCGCGAGCTCGATGCGCGGCGCGGGGTCGGGCGACTTGGGCGGCAGGAAGAAGCGGAGGTTGGTGCCCCCGCCCGGCATTGCGTGGACCCAGACCGACCGAAGGCCCGGCACGGCGGGCCGGTAGATCCCGAACGCGACCTTGACGCGCGCGTGCGGCAGGTTGAACGCGACGCCGTCGGGATCGCGCAGCAGGTAGCGGCGCGATCCCGCGAGCGAACCTGTGAGCGCTACGCTGAACGCCTCTGGCGTGGCCTCGGGCTCGGGCTCGGGCGGCGCGACGACCGCGGACACCCGCGTCGCGCCGGTCTCGGACGTCGGTGCGACGCCGACGACAGGCTCGGCCGCCGGCGCCCCCGCGGGAGCGCCCTTCTCCGTGACGGGCTCGGCCGCCGGCGCGGCCTTCTCCATGACGATCGGGGCCGACGAGATCGAACCAGGCAGGGGCGCGCTCGACCGTACGGTCTTCATCAAGACGATCGCCGCCACGAAGGCCGCGAGCGCGATCATGCCGGCGATCATGCCACCGCCGAGCGCGCGCCACCGCGAGGGCCGATCGAGGGGAACGATCTCGGTTTGGTCGGAGTCCGCGACCGCGGGCATGGCGCCCGAGCTCTCGACGAGCGGCAGCGGCGACGGATCCGCCGGGACGATCGTCGGCGTCATCGCACCGACCTCGATGGGATCTTCAAAAGGAGTTCGGTCGGGGGTGGCGCCGATGTCGTCCGCCTCCCAGATGGGCTCGAGCCGAGACTCGGCGAGGGCCTCGTCGACTGGCGTGAGCACCGACGACCCATGGCTCGCCAGCGCCGCATCATCGATGCGCACGTCGATGAGGAGCCGCGGCGCGCCGTCGGTCTGACCGCGCCCGAGCACGACCCTGGAGACCCAGCCGCGCGTGCTCACGCTCGCGTCGGGAGACAGCGCGATGTCCACCTCGGTGTCTGGCCTTAGGAAGGGCAACGACGTCGAGAGCCGAAATCCCTCGTCGGTCGGAAAGGCGCGCGCGCGCACGACCTGATTCGTGCCCTCGAAGCGCACCTTCACGCGCTGGGGCTTCTCGTCGCTCTCGTCGATGACGTCGCGCAGCTCGGCGACCTCGTGCGGCGACA